>NZ_JBEZJZ010000092.1:0-33904 GCF_040651455.1 Streptomyces sp. NPDC048483 | reverse complement strand
CAGGGTCGGAAAGGCCGCGGGGTCTGGTGCGGTGCATCGCAAGGCGCCGGAGCGTCTCGATAGCGGAGCTATTGGGACGTTTCGGCAACGCCGCGTGGGGGTGCCCCCAGCGTTAGCTGGGGGAGTGCCGTGCCAGACCCCGCGGGCCCGACCCTGACCCATCGGACAGGCCCTAGCGGTGTCTCATGAGAGGTGAGGGGTACCGGAGTCGTGGATCCGAGACAGCTCAACGGCGTAGGCGCGCAGCACGGAGTGGAGGGAGTACCGCCCCGGAACGACTCCGGTCAGAAGATGAGCGCGGGCGAGCGCCTCCAGGGGCGCTTGCGCCTGGTCGTGACCGCAGGAAGCCAGAGCGGCGGCGGAGGAAGCCGTGATGTCCCCGCTCGGGTGCAGGCCGAGCAGCCGGAACATCCGCGCCGCCTCTTCGCCCAGCAGGCGATAGGACCAGGAGAACACCGTCCGGACATCTGCGAGCGCATCGCCCACGTCGAGGGCGGCCATCCGACCGTGAGGTTCGCGAAGCTCGGCGGCCAGTGACGCCAGAGAGGAGACCGGGCGCACGGCGGTGGCGCGGGACGCCGTGACGTTCAGTGCCAGCGGGAGCCGGGCGCAGAGCGCGATCAATTCCTCGACCGCCTCGTGTTCGGCTGCGACGCGCTCCGCCCCCAGCCGGAGTGTCAGCAGTTCACGTGACTCGGCCTCGCTGAGTAGGTCCAGCGGCAGAGAGCAGGCACCGTCCAAGGCGATCAGGCCCGGCAGTCGGTCTCTGCTGGTCACCAGCACCAGACAACCCGCCGTGCCGGGCAATAGGGGCCTGACCTGACCAGAGTCGCGGGCATTGTCGAGCACGACGAGCATGCGCCGTCCCGCGAGAAGGCTGCGGTAGAACCTGACCTGGTTCTCGAATTCCGCCGGAATGCGCTCCGGGTGAGCTCCGAGAGCATCGAGGAATCCGCGGATTGCCGCGGCGGGCTCCAGTGGAGTGCCGGTGGGCCCGAATCCCTGCAGATTCACATGAAGTTGGCCGTCCGGGAACAGCCGTGCGGCCTTGTGGGACCAGTGCACGGCCAGTGCTGTCTTCCCGACGCCCGCCGGACCGGTGATGGTGGAAATCACCACCGTGCGCTCCGTTTTCCCGGCCAGAGCGGTGATGGCTGTCTGTTCGGCCGTGCGTCCGACGAAGTGAGGCAGGTCCGCAGGCAGCTGCGCCGGCTTAGGCGTCGGGGGGACCGTTCTGGCTGATCGCGTCGGCCCCAAAGTGGGCGCTGCGGCGGGAGCGGCACACAGCAGCATGGGGTCGTTATCCAGGATGCGCTGATGCACCGTGCTCAGCGCCCGACCGGGTGCCACCCCCAGCTCCGACCTCAGTCGGCGACTGGTCGTGTAGAACGACTCGAGGGCTTCGGCCTGCCTGCCGGCGCCGTAGAGCGCCAACATCTTTAGCTCGCAGAGACGTTCGCGCAGCGGATGGGAGGCGACGAACGCGGAGAGCTCGGCGGCGGCCTGGTTGTAGGCTCCGAGCTCAAGCGTGCAGGCGAGTCGCTCTTCCTCAGTGACCAACTGCAGTTCGGTGAGTCGAATTCGCTGGGTGGCCGCGTAGGGGCCTGGGATGCCTGCCAGCGCGGTCCCCGTCCACAGGGCGAGGGCATCGGCATAGCGAGCCGTTGCGGACATCGCATCGCTGGCCCGGTGCGACTCGCGCGCCTGGGTGACGAGTTGCGTGAATCGGAAGAGGTCACTCGACTCGGGGCCGGATTCGAGGAGGTAGCCACCCCCGATCGACCTGATGCATTGCCTGCCGCGCGCTCCCAGTATCTTCCGGAGGCGGTAGATATAGGTACGTATCTGACGTGCCGACGAATGGGGGGCATCCGCGCCCCAGATATCGTCGACCAGCTCTTCGAGCGTCGCGCTGGCCCCTCCCCGTACGAGTAAGGCGGCCAGAACGGCGCGTTGTTGGGGATATCCCAGGTCCAGTTCGACTCCGTCGCTCCAGGCACGGACCGCACCCAGGACGGTGAACGTGATGTCCGTCATGGGCGGATTTCCAGGGACGGAAGTGCGACCGGGAACGAGGCTCGCGGCAATTTCATGACGTAACGACACTTGGTCAACCCCCGTTGACTGGCCGAGTATCAATCTTCTATTTATGCCGTGCATGGTACCCCGCGAGAAGGATCAACCCTCTAGGGCATGGGATACGCAAATGACCGAGTTCGACGGCCCTGATGTCACGACCGGCCCGGTCGACCGGCCGGAGGGTGAGGTGGCGTCGGGGGCGGGACTCGCTCTGCAGCTGTCGAAACTACCGGAGCATGAGCAGAACGAAGTGCTCCTCGCTTTGGTCGTGGAACACACACGGGCGGCGCTGCAAGCGACGGATGCGGATGCCCTGCCACGGATCCAAGCAGACACGACGCTCCGAGAGCTGGGGCTGGGTTCCTTGGCTTTAGTCGCCTTGAGGGACCGTCTGAACCGGGCGACCGGGATGCATCTGCCGCCCACGATCGCCTTCGACCATCCGACTCCCCGGTCGCTGGCCGACCACTTGCGCAGGGAACTCGGACTGGCGGACCCGCCGTCCGCTCCCCCCGCGCAGCCGGTCCCGCACGACGAGCCCGTTGCGATCGTCGGAATCGGCTGCCGCTTCCCCGGGGATGTGCACTCGCCCGAGGACCTCTGGAGGCTGGTGTCGGAGGGCAGGGAAGCCCTCTCGGAGCTTCCTGCCGACCGTGGATGGGACTTGGCGCGCGTCTTCGCGCAGGATCACGCCGCCCCGGGGGTTGGTGGTGTCGCACGGGGCGGATTCCTGGATACGGCCACCGAGTTCGACGCCGACTTCTTCGGTATCGGTCCCCGCGAGGCAGCCGCAATGGACCCGCAGCAGCGACTGTTGCTGGAAGTGTCGTGGGAGGCGATCGAGCGTGCGGGAATCGACCCCGCGGGCTTGCGTGGCAGTCGGACCGGTGTGTTCGTCGGCGTCGAGAACCACGAGTACGGCGTGCGTGTGCACGAGGCCCCAGACGATCTGCAGGGCTACCTGATGACTGCCAACGCAGGCAGCGTTGCCTCCGGCAGAGTGGCGTACAGCCTGGGGCTGGAAGGGCCGGCAATCACCGTCGACACGGCATGCTCCTCCTCACTGGTCGCGGTACACCTGGCGGCGCAGTCGTTGCTCCGGGGCGAGTGTTCGCTCGCGCTGGCAGGAGGCGCCGCAGTCATGGGCGGCCCGGGTGTCCTCACCGCGTTCTCTCGGCAGCGGGCCCTCGCACCGGACGGACGGTGCAAGTCGTTCGCAGCGGGGGCGGACGGAACCGGTTTCGCAGAAGGCGCGGGGTTGTTGGTGCTGGAGCGGCTCTCCGACGCCCGGAGTCTGGGGCACACCGTTCTCGCGGTGGTCCGGGGCTCCGCGGTCAACCAGGACGGTGCCAGTAACGGCCCAACGGCGCCCAGCGGCACGGCGCAGCAGCGGTTGATCCACGATGCGCTTGCTTCGGCGGGGCTGACGTCCGAGGACGTGGACGTGGTGGAGGCACACGGGACGGGCACCACGCTGGGAGACCCGATCGAGGCGCAGGCGCTGCTGGCGAGCTACGGCCAGGAACGTCCCGAGGAGCGTCCTCTGTGGCTGGGATCCGTGAAGTCGAACATCGGGCACACGCAGGCCGCTGCCGGTGTCGCCGGTGTCGTCAAGATGGTCGGGGCGATACAGCACGGAGTCCTGCCCAAGACACTGCACGTGGACGAGCCGACGCCGCACGCGGACTGGTCAATGGGCCACGTCCGGCTGCTCACCGAGTCGGTGGACTGGCCGGACGGTGATCGGCCGCGCCGGGCCGGCATCTCCTCGTTCGGTGTCAGCGGCACCAATGCGCACGTGATCATCGAACAGGCCCCGGCGGTAGACCCGGGCGAACCGTCGGCTGCAGCGACGCCCGGGCGCCTCCCCATAGCGTGGGCACTGTCCGCAAAGAGCGCGCAGGCCCTGCGCGCTCAGGGAGCCCGGCTGCGGGCCCACCTGGACGCGACGCCCGACGGACGCTTGCACGCGGTGGGCCGGGGGCTCGCCGGTTCGCGCGCGCTGCTGGAGCACCGTGCGGTGGTGTGGGGCTCCGGGCGCGACGATCTCGCCCGGGGGCTGGAAGCGTTGTCCGGGGGCCGGGAGAGCCCCGGACTGGTGAGCGGTCGCTCCGCCGAGGGCCGGGTGGCCTTCCTCTTCCCCGGCCAGGGTGCGCAGGCCCTGGGAATGGGACAAGAACTCCGCCGCCTTTACCCGGTGTTCACGCAGGCGTTGGACGACGCCGCGGGCTACCTCAACCTTCAGCTCGACAGGCCCCTCTACGACGTGCTGTTCGCCGTCGACGGCTCACCGAAGTCCGGGCTTGTGGAGCAGACGCAGTACGCCCAGGCCGCGCTGTTCGCGGTGGAGGTCGCGCTGTACCGGCTGTTGGAGTCCTGGGGCATCCAACCGGACTTTCTGGCCGGACATTCGGTGGGGGAACTTGCGGCCGCGCACGTGGCCGGGGTGCTCTCGCTGCAGGACGCGGCGCTCCTGGTGGGTGCTCGGGGCCGCCTGATGCAGGCGTTGCCGCTCGGCGGGGCGATGGTCGCCGTCCAGGCGGCCGAGGACGAGGTGCGGCCGTTGCTGGGTCCGACGGTCGACGTGGCCGCCGTCAACGCTCCCGACTCCGTCGTGGTCTCCGGAGACGAGGGCGCGGTCCTGCGCATCGCCGCGCACTTCTCGGAGCGGGGACGCCGAGTCAAGCGCTTGCGGGTGTCACACGCGTTCCACTCACCGCTGATGGAACCGATGCTGGGCGAGTTCCGGCAGGTCGCGCGCACGCTGGCCTATTCCGCTCCCCGTGTTCCGATCGTCTCGGGTCTGAGCGGCACTCTTCTGGCCGACGAGGCTACCGACCCGGAGTACTGGGTGCGCCATGCGCGGGAGGCAGTACGGTTCCACGACGTCCTTCAGTACCTGAAACGGCACAGCGTCGGCGTCTTCGTCGAGGCGGGGCCGGACGCGGTGCTCTCCGCGGTGGGACGGGATGCGACGGGCCAAGGGGCCCTTCTCGTACCGGCGTTGCGGGCCGGCCGCGCTGAGGCCGACGCGGTGCTCTCCGCGGCGGCCCGGCTGCATGTCGCGGGCGTGCCCGTGGACTGGCAGCGGATCCTTCCCGGGAGGAGTGCCGCCCCCGCGGAACTTCCCACCTATCCGTTCCAGCGGCGACGTCACTGGCTCACAGCCCCGGACCGAAGCGGCGATCCCGCCTCGCTGGGCCTGGATTCGGTGGAGCATCCGCTGTTGGGCGCGGCCACGGAGTCCCCGGAGTCGGGCGGTGTGGTGCTCACCGGACGGATCTCCCCAAGGGAGCACCCCTGGCTGGCCGACCGCCAGGTGGGCGGCCGCGCGGTCCTCGCGCCGAGCGCGTTGGTGGAGCTCGCATGGCGGGCCGGTGACGAGGTGGGCTGCGGCCGGCTCGAGGACTTCGCCCTGGAGGGTCCGCCGGTGCCGTTGGAGCGCGACGCGGTGAGGCTCCGCGTCGTCGTCGGTGCGGCACAGGGTGGCGAACGGACGGTGACGGTCTACTCCAAGGCCGAGGGCACCGGCTCCGGCTGGGCGCGCCGGGCGAGCGGGGTGCTGACGGAGGAGCTGGGCACGGCACCGTTCGACCTCGTGCAGTGGCCGCCGGCGGGTGCCGTTCCGGTGGACATCGACGACCTCTACGCGGGGCTGGCTCGGCGGGGCCGCGACGTCGGCCCGCTCTTCGCCGGGGTGCAAGCGGCCTGGTGGCGCGGCGAGGAGGTGTTCGCGGAGGTGGCGCTCCCGGAAGAGTACGCCGGTCGCGCACACGGCTTTCTGCTGCACCCGGCGTTGCTGGAGGCCGCCACCCACCCGTGGTCGGCGGCGCGGCCCGGGACGGACGGGATCGAGGTGCCCTCGTTGTGGTCCGGCGTGACCCTGTACGCAACGGGGGCCGACGCACTCAGGGTGCACCTGGTGCCGCGCGGCACGAACGCCGTCGGCCTGCGACTGGCCGATCCGAGTGGGCGGCCGGTCGCGGCGGTGGACTCCCTGCGCATGGAACTGCTTGCGCCCGAGCGCCCCGCCGCCGCGTCCGGTGCGGAGTCGCAGGCGGCGCTCCTGTGCCTGCGCTGGGAGAACCGGCCATTGGCGGATCAGGCGCATCCCGCGCCGGACGAGGGCGGTGTCGTCGTGGTGGGGGACCACGCGGAGGCGAACGGCGTCGACCTGCCGGCCTTCCGCGACGTCAAGGCCCTGTCCGAGGCCGTGGCCCGTGGCGGCGTCGAGGTCCCCCGCGTGGTCGTCATGCGGTGTGCGGGCTCCGCCGACGAAGGGGACGTGCCCCACGGTGTCCGGACCCTGGCCGCCGAGGTGTTGGAGGCGGTGCAGACCTGGCTCGCGGAGGAACGGTTCGCTTCCTCGTGCCTCGCCGTCGTCACCCGTCGCGCGGTTGCCGCCTCCGGCCGGGAGGACGTGAATCTGCGCCACGCCCCGGTCTGGGGCCTGGTCCGCGCGGCGGAGGCGGAGAACCCCGGCAGGTTCGTCCTGATCGACGTCGACGATGCCCACGTGGACGACGACCGGCTGGCGGCCGCCGCCCGTTCGGGCGAGGCCGAGGTGGCGCTGCGCTCCGGGCGGGCGCTCGTCCCGCGTCTGGCGCGAATACCGGAGGTGCCCGAGGCAGGCCGGGCCGCCTCCTGGCGGCGTGGTGGGACGGTCCTCGTGACCGGTGGTACCGGTGGGCTGGGCGCACTGGTGGCGCGTCACCTCGTGACCGTGCACGGCGTGCGTGGTCTCGTGCTGGCCAGCCGCCGCGGACCGGACGCGCCCGGCGCGCAAGAACTGCGCGCGGAGCTGACACGGCTGGGCGCCGAGGTCACGGTGGCCGCGTGCGACGCGGCGGACCGCGACGCACTGGCACTTCTGCTGCGGCGGATCCCCGCGCACCGGCCGCTGACCGCCGTGGTGCATGCGTCCGGGGTCACCGACAACGCCTTGGTCGGGGGGCTGACCCCGCGGCGGATGGACGCGGTGCTGAGGTCCAAGGCGGATGCCGCCTGGCATCTGCACGAGCTGACGAAGGACCTGTGCCTCGACGCGTTCGTCATGTTCTCCTCCGCGGGCGGACTGGTCATGGCCGCGGGACAGGGCAACTACGCCGCGGCCAATGTGTTCCTCGACGCCCTGGCCGGCCATCGTCGTGCCCAGGGCCTGCCGGCACAGTCCCTGGCCTGGGGTCTGTGGGACGTCGAGACGGGGCTGGGCGCGCGGCTTACCGACAGGGACCTGCGCCGGACGCGGCGGTGGGGCCTGCCGGCACTGGCCGTGCCGGACGCATTGGCCCTGCTGGACGCGGCCCTCGCCCTCGACGCCGGTACGGACTCGAGGTCCTGGCCGGATTCCCCCGGACGCGCCGTACTCGTGCCGATCGGGCTGGATCGGTCCACGCTCCGGTCCGGTCACGAGCACGTACCCGCGCCGCTGCTCCGTCTCGCACGGCGTACGGCACTCCGCGCGCCCACCGAAGCGCAGGGCGCGGACACCCTGCTCCGCCTGCTGGACGGCCGGCCCCGCAACGAGTGGGAAGCCCGCGTGCTGGACCTGGTGCGCACCCATGCCGCGCAGGTGCTCGGTCATGACGGACCTCACGACGTCCCGGCGGACCGGCCGTTCCGGGACCTCGGGTTCGACTCGCTCGGCGCGGTC
Source organism: Streptomyces sp. NPDC048483 (assembly GCF_040651455.1). NCBI lineage: Bacteria > Bacillati > Actinomycetota > Actinomycetes > Kitasatosporales > Streptomycetaceae > Streptomyces > Streptomyces sp. NPDC048483. The sequence goes on along the minus strand of NZ_JBEZJZ010000092.1, from coordinate 26,172 downwards.
GAGCTGAGCAACCGTCTGGGGCTGCTCACGGGACGTCAGCTACCCGCCGGCCTGGTGTTCGACCATCCCACGGCGCTGGCGGTAGCCAGGCATCTCCTGGAGGCCGTCGACGACAGGGCCGCGCGGACGCGGGGTTCGGCCGCGCCGGGCGGGGAGGTCCGGCCTTCCGCCACCCCCGCCGTGGCGCACGAGCCGATCGCGATCGTCGGGATGGGCTGCCGCTTTCCCGGGGGAGTCGGTTCCCCGAAAGAACTGTGGGACCTGGTGGCCGCCGGTGGCGACGCCATCACCGGGTTTCCCACCGATCGCGGCTGGAACCTCGACGAACTACTGGACTCCGAGTCCGCCAAGCCGGGAAGTACATACGTCCGAGGAGGGGGGTTCTTGCATGACGCAGGGGCATTCGACCCGGCGTTCTTCGGCATCTCCCGGCGCGAGGCCGTCGCGATGGACCCCCAACAGCGCCTCCTTCTGGAATGCGCGTGGGAGGCGTTGGAACGGTCCGGAATCAATCCCGCCGCGCTGCACGGCAGTCAGACCGCGGTCTTCGCCGGTGTGGCCGACATGGGCTACTACTCATGGCCGCACCACGATCTGACCGAGTACAACGGCTATCTGGGCACTGGCAATACCGCGGCGGTCGCATCTGGCAGGGTCGCCTACACCCTCGGTCTGGAGGGTCCGGCGATCACCGTGGACGCAGCCTGCGCATCCTCGCTCGTCACGCTGCACCTCGCCGTCCAGTCCCTGCGCCGGGGAGAGTGCACGCTGGCGCTGGCCGGCGGCGCCACTGTCATGGCGACGCCCAGTTCGTTCGTCGAGTTCGGAGCGCTGCGGGTGCTGGCCGCAGACGGACGCAGCAAGGCGTTCGGTGCCGGCGCGGACGGTGCCGGCTGGGGCGAGGGCGTCGGAGTGCTGGTGCTGGAACGTCTTTCGGACGCCCGTCGCAACGGTCACCCCGTACTGGCCGTCGTCCGCGGTTCGGCGGTGAACCAGGATGGTGCGTCCAACGGCCTCACCGCGCCGAATGGCACCGCCCAGCAACGCGTCATCCGCCAGGCGCTCGCCGACGCCGGACTCGAACCGGCGGACATCGACGTGGTCGAGGGGCACGGCACCGGAACCGCGCTCGGCGACCCGATCGAAGCGGAGGCACTTATCGCCGCCTACGGACGACAGCGCCCCAGCGGACGACCGCTGCTGCTCGGCTCGATCAAGTCCAACATCGGGCACAGCCAACTGGCCGCCGGAGTCGCGGGAGTCATCAAGATGGTGATGGCGATGCGCCACGGGACAGCGCCGCGTACACTCCACGCCGACGAGCCCTCGCCGCTGGTGGACTGGTCTGCCGACACGGTCCATGTGCTCGGTGACCACCAGCCGTGGCCCCGAACGGGACGCCTTCCACGTTCGGCCGTCTCCTCCTTCGGCATCAGCGGGACCAACGCGCACGTCATCCTTGAAGGCGTCGCGCCGACAGCCGGTCCCGCCCGTGAATCCGGCGGCACGGCTGTCGTTCCCTGGACGCTGTCCGCCGTCGACACCCCGGCGCTGGCTGTACAGGCGGCCCGCCTGCGTCGTCACCCCAGCGCTTTGGAGGCCGATCCCGTCGATGTGGGGTGGTCCCTGGCGACGGCAAAGGCCCCGCTGGCCGAGCGCACCGTTGTTCTGGGGAGCGACCGACAGGCCCTGCTGGACGGGTTGGCCGCCGTGGAGGCGGGTGTACCGCACGCCCAGGTGGTGCGCGGCACTGTTTCCGGCAGTGACCACCGTGTGGTGTTCGTCTTTCCGGGGCAGGGCACGCAGTGGCTCGGGATGGCAGCCGAACTCATGGACGCATCCTCGGTCTTCGCCGACTCGATGGCGGCGTGCGCCACAGAACTGTCCGACTTCGTCGAGTGGTCCATGCTCGATGTCGCGCGGCAGGTCCCCGGAGCCGCCTCGCTGGATCGCATCGACGTCCTGCAGCCCGTGCTGTTTTCGGTCAATGTCTCCCTGGCTGCCCTGTGGCGCTCCCTCGGTGTGGAACCCTCCGCCGTCGTGGGCCACTCACAGGGCGAGATCGCGGCGGCCCATGTGGCCGGAGGCCTCTCGCTCCGCGACGCCGTGCGTGTGGTGGCGCTGCGCAGCAAGGCGCTCGTGGCTCTCTCCGGCAAGGGCGCGATGCTGTCCGTGCTTGCTCCGGCCGCACGGATCGAGGAGCGGATCGAACGATGGGGGGATGCCCTGTCGGTCGCGGCGATCAACGGCCCCGCCGCCACCATCGTCTCAGGTGAGTCGGTGGCGATCGACGAACTGGAAACGGAGCTGGCCGCCGAAGGGCTGCGGGCGAGCCGCATCCGCGGGGGAAACGCGGCCGGGCACAGCGCGCAGGTCGAGACGTTGCGCGAGGAACTCCTCGCCGCCCTGGCACCGGTCACGCCCCAGACGTCGGACATCCCCTTCTACTCGACCGTGAGCGGCCGACTCGTGGACACCGCGGAACTCGACGCCGTCTACTGGTACCGGAACATGCGTGAGCCCGTGCGGTTCCACGCGGCAGTCGACGCTCTCGCGGCTCAGGGCTACAGGGTCTTCGTCGAGGTCGGACCACACCCGGTGCTGACAGGTGGCCTCGAGGACACCCTGGCGGAGCGAGTTCCCGCACCGGTGGTCACGGGGACGCTGCGCCGAGGACAGGGCGACCTCCAGCAGTTCCTGTCCGCGGCAGCGGCGCTGTATGTCTCCGGCGTACCCGTCGACTGGTCTCCCCATCTCCCCGACGCGCGCAGGGTGGACCTGCCGCCATACGCCTTCACGCACCAACACCTCTGGATGACCCGGCCGAAGGCAGGCGCGCGGAGCGCCGACACCGGTCACCCCCTGCTCGACACCGTGGTGCACCTGCCCGATGACGGACTGGTGCTGAGCGCGTCACTGTCCGCGAACGACCACCCGTGGCTGGTGTCCCAGCGCGTGCGCGGCGATGCGGTGCTGTCCAACGGTGTCCTCCTGGAACTGGCGCTCCATGCCGGCCTTCGCGTCGGCTGCGGCCTGGTCGACCAGCTGGACGTGGAATCCGTGGCCGTGCTCCTCGAACACAGCGGTCTGCGCCTGCAGATCACCGTCGGTTCCCCCGACGACACCGGGCGGCGAAGCCTTGCGGTGCACTCCAGACCGGACAGCGGTACGGACCATGCCTGGGTGCGCCACGCCACGGGCGTCCTGGCCCCCGAGCCGGTCGTTCATCGCCCGGACAGTCCGGACTCATGGTTGCCGCCGCACGCCACGGAGATCGATGTCGAGGCCCTCCATGTTTCGGATGGGGCTCCGCGTTGCGTACAACGCGTGTGGCTTGCCGGGGACGAGGTCTTCGCAGAGCTGACGCTGCCTCACGACCTGCACGCGTCCGGGTTCGCCGTCCACCCGGTGCTGCTGGACACCATGGTGGCTCCGCACCTGCCCGAGGTCCCCGACCGGTGGCGGGCCGTGCGTCTGCACGCCGTCAACGCCACCCGCGTACGCGTACACCTCGCCACCGCGGAGGACGGCACCGTGACCGTACGTGCCACCGACCACACGGGGGCTCCGGTGCTGACGGCGACATCAGCGCTGCGGACAGTGGAGTCGGAATGGCTACAAGCCGCCCGTGCCGGACATTTGGACGCACTGTTCCAGGTCGACTGGACCCCAGTGCCGGTGAACCGGGTGCCGACAGCCGGGTGGACCGTACTCGACCCGTTCCAGACAGGACGCTTTCCCGATCTGCCGCGCCGCCCCGACCTGGCCGCTCTCCTGTCGACGCCGGAGCTGCCGCAGGTGGTGGTCCTGCCGCTGCCCGCGGTCGACGGCTCCCCGGACGTCCCCGACACGGTGCACACCCGGATCAAGGCCGTGTTGCATCTGCTCAACGCCTGGCTGGCCGAGGACCGGCTGAGCTCCGCGCGCCTGGTGTGCGTCACGCAAGGGCCCGGCCTCGGGGCCGGCGCCTACTGGGGCCTGGTACGGTCCGCGCAACTGGAGCACACGGACCGGCTGGTGCTCGCCGATGTCGAGGACGCCAGCGGACTCGACCTCGCAGCCGGCGCCCTGGCCGCCGGGCACGGTCAGTTCAGGGTGCGTGGGGGCACGGTGCAGATGCCACGACTGCTCCGCACCGCGGCCGCCGAGGGCGAACCGGTGACCTGGAGCGAGCCCGGCACCGTATTGATCACCGGTGGAACCGGCGGTCTCGGCTCACTGCTGGCCCGTCATCTGGTGACCGAACACGGGGCCCACAGCCTGATGTTGGTGAGCCGTCAGGGTCCTGACGCACCTGGCGCGGCCGAACTCCAAGCCGAGCTGCAGGCCTCGGGTGCGCGTGTGTCGGTGCACTCGTGCGATGTGACGGACCCCGTCGCCCTCAGCGATCTGCTGGCCGCCGTGCCGACGGACGCACCGCTTCGAGCCGTTGTGCACACCGCGGGCGTACTCAGCGACGGCGTCCTGTCGACGTTGACGTCCGACCAGGTCGATGCCGTCCTGCGGCCGAAGGTCGCAGGAGCCTGGAACCTGCACACTCTCACCGCACACCTGGACCTGGCCGCGTTCGTTCTCTACTCCAGCGCCGGCGCGGTCTTCGGAGGCGCTGGACAGAGCAACTACGCCGCGGCCAATGGCTTCCTGGACGACCTGGCGCAGCACCGGCACAGCCTTGGGCTGCCGGCCCTCGCACTCGACTGGGGGCTCTGGGAACACGAAAGCGGAATGGGCAGCCATCTCGAGGACAACGACTTCCGCCGTATCGCTGGCCAGGGCATCGGGGCGCTGACCGACGCCGAGGGCATGGCGCTCTTCGATGCGGCAGTGGTCGGCGGCCGTCCGGTGCTCGCCCCTGTCTCGCTCAACTGGCCGGCTCTGCACGACGCGTGCAACAACGTGCCGGTTCTTCTGCAGCACCTGGTACGCGACACCGCCCGCCGGGTTGCCGACCAGCCTGCCGAGCGGCAGCAGGACGACTCCGAAGAGCTGCTGACCCGCCTCGGCGGCCTTCCTCTCGCCGAGCAGGAGGAGGTGCTGATCGAGTTGGTGATGTCACAGGTCGCCCTGATCCGCGGCGGAGAACTGACGGACCCACGCCGACCGTTCCGGGACGCCGGATTCGACTCCCTCGCCTCACTCGACCTGCGCAACCGGTTGCGGGCGGAGACCGGGCTGGCCCTGCCTGCCTCACTGGTGTTCGACCACCCCGCCCCCAACGATGTCGCCGTCTACCTCCGAGACCGTCTCCTGCCCCGGCAAGAGGGAACGCCGGCAACCGCCGCCCCCGCGGCCGATCGGCCGGCCGCCGTCGACACTGACGCACTGGACCACATGGACGGCGAGGACTTGCTGCGGCTGTTCCGTTCTCAGAGCGAGGAGCATGAATGAGCAAGACCGAAGAGTTCGTCGAAGCCCTGCGCGCCTCGATGAAGGAGAACGAACGTCTGCGCCAGGAGAACCGTCGACTGACCGAGGCCGCGACCGAACCGATCGCCGTCATTGGCATGGCCTGCAGATTCTGCGGTGGTATCGACAGCCCGGAACAGCTCTGGCGGCTCCTCGATCGAGGCGACTCGGTACGGGTTTCCTATCCGGAGGACAGGGGCGCACGAACCGACGAGTGGTACGCCCCGGACCCCGCAGCCACCGGGCGCAGCTATGCCCGCTACGGCGGTTTCCTGTCCGACGTCGGTGACTTCGACGCAGAGTTCTTCGGTCTGTCCCACGTCGAGGCCACGGCCATGGACCCGCACCAACGGCTGCTGCTGGAGGTGTCCTGGGAGGCGATCGAACGGGCGGGAATCGGCCCGCACTCGCTGCGCCACAGCGACACGGGAGTATTCGTCGGAGCCACACACGCGCCGTATCCGCTCGTGCCCTCGCCTGAGCCGGATGACTTTGGGCTCACGTCCAACAACGGCAGCGTGCTGTCCGGAAGGATCGCGTACCAACTCGGCCTGACGGGGCCGGCCCTGACGGTGGACACTGCTTGCTCCTCCTCCCTGGTGGCCCTGCATCTGGCCGTCCGCTCCCTGCGCTCGGGCGAGTGCACGTTGGCGCTGGCGGGCGGCGTATGCGTGATGACCGACCCGCGTGCCCTCGTCGAGCTGGCCCATCTGCACACGCTGTCGGCCGACGGCCGGTGCAAATCGTTCGCCGCCGGAGCCGACGGCACGGGCTTCGCGGAGGGCGCGTCCATGCTTCTGATGGAACGGTTGTCGGACGCGCGACGCCATGGCCACCGGGTTCTGGCAGTGGTCCGTGGTAGCGCGGTCAACCACGACGGGCCCTCCAACGGTCTGATGGCGCCCAACGGCCCCGCACAACAACGGCTCATCCGCCGAGCCCTGGACGATGCCCGGCTGTCCGCGGCGGAGGTCGACGTCGTGGAGGCCCACGGAACCGGGACCATCCTTGGTGACTCCATCGAAGCCAATGCCCTGCTGGCGACGTACGGCCGGTCACGGACTGGTGATCAGCCATTGTGGCTGGGGGCCCTGAAGGCCAACATCGGTCATACCCAGGCTGCGTCGGGGGTGGCCGGCGTGATCAAGACGGTGCTTGCCATGCGGCACGGCGTTCTCCCGGCCACCCCTCGCATCGACGCACCGACCCCCGAGGTCGACTGGTCGTCGGGCGGCATAGCGTTGCTCACCGCCCGACGGCCCTGGCAGGCACCGGGCCGTCCCCGACGGGCCGCGGTGTCCGCGTTCGGCGTCGGCGGTACGAACGCCCACGTGATCCTGGAGGAGGCCGCCCCCGTCCCGGACCGCCCGAGTGAGCCTTTGCGTCCGTTGCCGGTCACCGCCTGGGTGCTCTCCGCTCACAGCAGTCCGGCACTGGCTGAACAGGCCGGGCGACTACGGGCGTTCGCCGAGGAACGCGCCGGGACGAGCGTCCTCGACATCGCGTGGTCCCTGGCCACGACCCGGTCCGTGATGGATCACCGGGCCGTGGTGTGGGGGACGGACCGGACCGAGCTGCTGGCCGGACTGCGCGCCCTGGAGGGGGGCCGCACAGCCGCGAACGTCGTGACCGGCGCACGGCTGCGTGGCAAGCCGGCAATCGTGTTCGGCAGCTGCCCGTGGCCGGCCAACAGCGCCGCCGAACTCGCCGAGGCCTTCCCCGCGATCTCGGAACCACTGTCCCTGGCACACGATCGGAATCCCTCGGCGCCGGAATACACGTTCGCGGTCGAACTCGGCGTGCACCGCCTGCTCGAAGCGCTGGCGGTGAGGCCCAGCGCCGTCGCCGGATGGAGCCGCGGCCGAATCCTGGCTGCGCACGTCTCCGGCGCGCTGCCGTTGCCGGATTCCCTGCGGCTCCTAGCGGCCGGGGATCCTCGAAGCCTCGACTTCACCGAACCCCGGATTCCACTCGTGTGCGACCGGAGCGGCGCCAGGCTCACCCGGACCGGCCTCACTGCCCCCGGCCACTGGGCAGACGTGGCTGCCGACACGGAATCTCTCGCGCGGGGCCTGGGATCCGCAGGCGCGTCCCTGGTGATCGATCTGGCTGGCGCGTTGCCGACCGACCCCGTGAGGGAGGGTCTCACCGTGGTCCGGACGGCTGGTTCGGTGACCGCCGTAGCCGCGGTCACCGAGATCCTCGCGTCGCTGTTCGTCGGCGGGTGCGCACCGGACTGGACCACGTACTACGTCGGCCGAGGAGCACGGACCGTGGAACTGCCGACCTACGCCTTTCAACGCCGGCGCTACTGGGCTGGATATCCCGAGTCGAACCAAACGAACGACACGAGCCTTGGATGAACGAGTTGACCGAAGCCGTGCTGTCCTGGGCGTCGTCTGCCGACCTTGCCCCGGGTGCCGGCCTGCTTCCCTGCCGTCCACCTACGCGTCGAGGGCGAGGGAATCTTCCGAGACGGAGCGGTCCAGGACGTACGCCGCACCCGGCACCTTGGTGAGATCCCGATGTCGGATCCTGCACCCGACGAGGCGCTGATCGCGGTGATGGCCGGTTCCGTCAATCTCTTGGCTTCGCTCGTCGCTGAGGGCGTGCAGGGCGATCTCAGCGTCGCGCGTGTGCCGTCGGCCTTGAGGGCCTTGACCAAAGCAGACCCGCTTGGAGCCAGCAGTATGACTCATGGCCTGTTACGGATTGCGCATCGGCGAGTCGCTGGGTGTTTTCCCGGAGGACATCCTCGATGGCACCTTGCGTTGCCGACGGCAAGTTGTACGTTTCAGGAATTCGTCGGGCAAGTACATCGCCCTCCATGCGCCCCTGAAGCATCGGAAAGAGGGCGCGTGGCGTGACATACCTGCACCCGTCACCCTGGCGCCGCTCATTGAACGACTCCCCGTACGGAATCAAGCCGGGGGAATGACTACCCGGACCTCTTTCGTAAGTCCTGGGATCGCGCCCTCAAACGCCTCGGGTTCCGGACTACAACCCGCACGACCTGCGGCACAAATGGGCCACCGTGACCCTGAGCAACGGTGTGCCCATCCACGAGGTGTCGCGGTGGATGGGCCACAGCTCCATCAAGATCACGGTGGACCGGTACGGCCACCTCACCCTGGACGGCAGTGAGCACTGCCGTCAGGTCGTCCGAGGCCACCTTCGGAGTGCACATGCTCAGCGGATTCCCAGCTCCCGCAGAACACGGTGCTGAGTTGGTGCCGGCTCAGCCGGGAAGTAGAGGTAGCAGACGCCTCCGGAACCGCTCTTGACCTGGCCGTTTGCATCGTGACGCTTGGTCCGCAGCCAGATGTTCTCGAACTGGCGGCGCTTGTAGACCCGCCGTACGGCGGGGTCGTCGGGCGAGGCCGGGTCGTTGGCGATGACATCGCCGGACTCGGTGAAACCGATGACGGTCATCAGGTGGCCGGCGGTGCCGTACCCCGCGCCGTCCAGCTCGGTCTTCAGGAAGGACTGGGACGTGATGACCGGGATGCCCGCGTGGACGAGGCGTTCCACGTCTGTGAGGGAGGCGAGGCGGGTGACGACCGCCTGGAGGTCTTTGTACGTGGCGGCGTAGGCGGCGTTGAAGGGCCAGTTGCCGCAGCCGTCGTACTGGTAGTCAAAGGTGTAGCGGGCGGCATGGCAGACCTGGGGGTCGGCGTAGTCGGGGTTGACCCAGGCCAGGTCCTCGGGGGTGGGACGGCGGCCCCAGGACTCGATGATCATCTGGGAGGAGGTGGGGCTGCACCATGCCTCTCCCCCGTTGTCGTACTGGGGGTACTGCCCCTTGTGGATCTCCTGCGAGTAGCGCGGCACGGCCAGCTCGCGGCCGACCACGCCGGGCTTGGAGGCCGGCACCTCGAAGCGGTCGGGGACGTCCGAGCCCATGGCGCCCAGCCGCCACACGGTCGGCGTCAGCCGGCTGCCCGGCTTGCGGTGGAGCGTCACGCGCAGCTCGTACGAGACCAGCCGCAGCCCGCTCGCGGGGGCGTCGATGGCGAAGGTGTCCGTGGAGATGCTGCTCTTGCCGTCCTTCTGGTCGTCGACCGAGGTGCGCCGGATGCCGGCGTCGCCGTCGCCCGACGTCCAACGTCCCATGACGTACCAGGGGGTGCGGCCGCCCTCGCTGTAGGTGCCGCGCAGTTCGACGGTGATCCAGGTGCCCGCCGGGGTGTGGGCATTCCAGGAGGCGACGACCTCGGTGGCCGGGACCTCGAGGGTGTGCACCGGGGCGGTCCAGGTGGCGTATTCCCAGGTCGCGGTCTTGTCGGTGTGCGGGTCGTGGTACTCGACGGTCCCGATGGGACGCGTGATGCGGATGCCGGGGCGGGCGCCGGAGACGGCGCCGGTGCCGCGGTGCTTGCCCGCGCGCCAGTCGGCCGTGGTGGTCCAGGCGTGATAGTCCACGAGGCTCTTCGATCTGCGGGGTGCTGCGCTCGGGGTGGTGGGCCGTGCGGAGGTCTTACGGGGGCCCTCGGCGGCATTCGCCACGGGGCCGGCGTTCGCCAAGGGTGTGGCGTTCGCCGACGGGGTGGCTGCGCCCGCCGCGGCGGCGAGGGCGGCGGCCAGGACGGTACGCCGGGGCGTGGAGCTGGTCATTTGGGGTCCCCCAGTCGGATGCGGGCGAGCAGGTGCGATCGGGTGAGAGCCGGGGTGAGCGGCCGGGCCGGGACGACGAACGGACACGTGCATGTCAGCGATGGCTCCAACTATCGCCGGTCCCCGCGGGCTTCGGCCAGCGGTTCGGCGCGCGTCGCCGTACGAATATTGGTGTGGACCACTGACGTACGCTGGCCCGATGGAACAGGATCTGACCCTGCTCGCCGCCCGGCTGCGCGCCCTGCCGCCCTCCTGCGGGGCGGTCCGGCTGATCGCGGTGGACGGGCATGCGGGGTCGGGCAAGAGCACCTTCGCGGCGCGGCTGGCGGAGGCGCTCGGCGGGGCGCCGGTGGTGCACACCGATGACCTGGCCACCCACGACGAGCTGTTCACCTGGGACGAGCGGTTCCGGGAGCAGGTGCTGGAGCCCTTGTCGCGCGGGGAGAGTGCGCACTACGGGGTCTACGACTGGGTCCGGCGCGCCTTCACCGAGCGGCGGGAGCTGACGCCCGCGCCGGTCGTACTGATCGAGGGGGTCGGCGCGGGGCGCCGCGCGCTGCGCCCGCATCTGACGTGCCTTCTGTGGATGGAACTGGCACGCGAACACTCATGGGAAAGGGGTCAACTCCGCGACGGGCCGGACCTTTCGATCTTCTGGGATGGCTGGATTCGTGCGGAGCGCCGGCACTTTGCGGAGGACCCCTCGCGTCCGTACGCCGATCTCCTGGTGCACCAGGGAAAGGTGGGGTACGAGGTACGTGTGGGGCCGTCCGGGGCATCATGATCACCCCCGGAATTCACTCTCCGTAGCGACCCGCGGCCGGGACGCACGGAGACGACGACAGGGTCCCGCCGAGTGCCCCAACTCGGCTTGACCTAGGGGGCGTACAGGACTTACGTTCTCAATGTGCGGTTCAACGGACCGCCCGCAGACGCGAAGCCCCCGGTTGTTCCCCCGTGATCGGGGGCTTCGTTCTGTGTGAAATCCGTTCTCCGGGCCGCCTCCGGCCGCCCATCCCTCACCCTCGGTCACCGTAATCTTCGCGCCGCCGAGCCCCTCCGTTCCGGCCCCTCTCCCCCGTGCCGCCCTCTTCGGCCTGCACCGATCTCGCGGGTACGATGCGAGTCCGTGCCTCCGCAGGGCCCGGACCGCTGTGTGTGCGTGACGGACAACTCCCGCCCGCCGTATGGCGGTTCGGGCGGCCGCAGGCCCGGCACACACCCGGCGGCGCACACCTCGGGGGGACGTTTTGTGGGGGGACGGGATGGATTTCGGCACGCAGGGCTCGCCCGCCCCGGCCGAACTCGCCTGGCTGCACGCGGTCGACGCGTACACCGTGGGCGCATATCCGCAGGCCGAGGAGGAGTTCCGGGCCGCGGTCGGGCTCGATCCCACGATGGCCGACGCCTGGCTCGGCCTGCATGCACTGCGCGCCGACACCTCCACCGCACTGCTGCGGATGCACCAGCACCGCGACCGCTTCGGTGAACAGCGCACCCGCCACCGCCGCACCCTCAACTCCTGGTACTGGCTGGGCTGGTGGGTCCAGCCGGTGCTGGAGACCGGCCGCGATCTGCTGCTCGCCCACGCCTCCCACTGGCTCGACGGCCGCCATGTCGCCGAGCTCGACCAGGCACTGGCCGGCTGCCCGCCCGTCGACACCGACCCCCAGGTCCGCTTTCTGCACGCCTGCCGCGCCTATCTCGTCAAGGACTGGGACCAGCTCATACGGCACACCGAGCCGCTGCTCACCGACCCGGTGCTGGGCATCGAGGCCGGGCTGTTCGGCGGGATGGCGCGGGTGCGGCTGGAGATGTACGGGCAGGCCGAGCCGCTGCTGGCCACGGCGCTGATGCGGTGCCGCAGCGAGCAGCCGCAGCGCAAGGAGCTGCGCTACTGGCTCGCCCGCGCCCATGAGGGCACCGGGCGCAGCGCCGCGGCCCTGCCCCTCTACCGCGCGGTGCACCGTGTGGACCGGGCGTTCATGGACACCGCCGCGCGGCTCGCCGCCATCGCCGAGGCGGACGGCCTGGACGAGGGCCCCGGTCTCGCGACGGTCTCCGCCTCCGGCGCCGGCCAGGAGGCGGCCGGCGATCTGGACCCGCTCGCTCCGCTCGACCCCGTGGACGGCCGTGAGCTGCTGGCCACCGGCGATCCGGACGGGCCGGTGACCCCCGACCTGGGCGGTCCGCCGCCCGGCGGGGACACCACCGCCCGGATCAAGGCCGCGGCCCCCGGCCCGCGCGGCGCCGAGCGGCTGCCCGCCGGGCCCGCCGATCCCGTCCTGCTGGAGAAGGCGCTGGCCGAGCTGGAGCGGATGGTCGGCATGGAGCCGGTCAAGCGGCAGGTGCGGGCGCTGTCGGCGCAACTGCGGATGGCGCGGCTGCGTGCGAGCCAGGGGCTGCCCGTACAGCCGCCCAAACGGCACTTCGTCTTCTCCGGTCCGTCCGGCACCGGCAAGACGACCGTGGCCCGGATACTCGGGCGGGTCTTCTACGCGCTGGGGCTGCTCGGCGGCGACCATCTCGTAGAAGCTCAACGCGCGGACCTGGTCGGCGAGTTCCTGGGCCAGACCGCCGTCAAGGCCAATGAGCTGATCGACTCGGCGCTGGGCGGGGTGCTGTTCGTCGACGAGGCGTACAGCCTGTCCAACTCCGGCTACAGCAAGGGCGATGCGTACGGGGACGAGGCCCTCCAGGTGCTGCTCAAGCGCGCCGAGGACAACCGCGACCGCCTCGTCGTCATCCTGGCCGGCTATCCGGAGGGCATGGACCGGCTGCTGGCCGCCAACCCCGGCCTGTCCTCCCGCTTCACCACCCGCGTCGACTTCCCCAGCTACCGCCCGCTGGAGCTGACCGCCATCGGCGAGGTGCTGGCCGCGGAGAACGGCGACCGCTGGGACGAGGAGTCCCGCGACGAGCTGTGCAGCATCAGCGGCCATGTCGTCGACCAGGGCTGGATCGACGAGCTGGGCAACGGCCGCTTCCTGCGCACCCTGTACGAGAAGAGCTGCGCCTACCGCGATCTGCGGCTGTCCACCTGGCGCGGCACCCCGAACCGCGATGACCTCGCCACACTGCGGCTGCCGGATCTGATGCAGGCGTACGGGGAGGTGCTGTCGGGACGCGGGCCGGATGCGCCGGGGCCGCCGCCGAGGGGGCTGGACCTCTAGGGGTGTCCGGCGGATCATCCTGGTGAGATCGGCCTGATCCGCCGGACACTCCCTAGCGCGCGGCGAGCCGCTCCATCAGGGCGGCGCTGCGCGCCAGCACCTCGCGCTCCTCGCCGGTGAGCTCGAGCTCGATGGCTTGGGCGAGCCAGCCCGCCCTGCGCCCGCGCTCCGCCTCGAGAGCCGCCTGTCCCGCAGGGGAGAGCTCCACCAGGGACTTGCGGCCGTCCGTGGGATGCGCCCGGCGGAAGACGAGCCCCTGTTCCATGAGCAGCCCGACCGCGCGGGCCATGGACTGGGGCCGTACGCGCTGATCCGCCGCCAGATCGCTGGTGGTCATGGCCCCGTTGCGATCGAGGGTGCCGAGCACGGAGGCCTGGCCGAGCGGGATCCGGTCCTCGTGCTTCACGCGCCGCGTGAGCTTGCCCATCGCGATACGCAGTTCGGTGGCGACGGCGGCGGGTTCCGGGGTGGGCATAGGGCACTTTAACCGGTGACCAAAGGCGACGCTGTGCGCCTTACCTGCGCAGCCGAACTGAACAGCACAACTGAACAGCAGAACTGAACAGCATTGCTGTAGAGTCAGTGCTGTCGCGGCACGCGTCAGCGCTGTCGCAGCAGGGCCGCGGCGTACATCAACGCGAAGGACCTCCCATGGTTTCCACGGCAGTTGAGTCCACCGTCATTCAGTCCGTCACCGCCCGCGGGGTCATCGACAGCCGGGGCAACCCCACCGTCGAGGCCGATGTCCTCCTCGCCGACGGATCCCTCGGCCGCGCCGCCGTCCCCTCCGGCGCCTCCACCGGCGCACGGGAAGCCGTGGAGCGGCGGGACGGGGACCCCGGGCGCTGGCACGGCAGGGGCGTCGACCGTGCGGTCGCCCACGTCAACGGCGACATCGCGTCAGCGGTCGTCGGGCGCGACGCCGACGATCAGGCGGGACTCGATGCCGCGCTCGTCGCGCTCGACGGCACGGCCGACAAGTCCCGGCTCGGCGCCAACGCGCTCCTTGGCGTCTCCCTCGCCGCCGCAAAGGCTGCCGCGGCGGCCCACCGCCAGCCGCTCTACCGCTACCTCGGCGGCGCCGACGCCCGCCTTCTCCCGCTGCCGATGATGAACATCGTCAACGGCGGCGCCCACGCCGACAACCCGCTGGACTTCCAGGAGTTCATGATCGCTCCGATCGGTGCGGAGACCTTCGCGGAAGCCGTCCGGATGGGCTCCGAGGTCTTCCATACGCTCCGTCGCGATCTGCTGTCCGCCGGGCACTCCACGGGCGTCGGCGACGAGGGCGGCTTCGCGCCCGCACTCCGTACCGCCGAGGAAGCGCTCGACTTCGTCATGACGGCCGTCGAGCGCACCGGTTACCGGCCCGGCACGGACATCGGCCTGGTCATGGACCCGGCCTCGTCGGAGTTCTTCCAGGACGGTACGTATGTGTACGCGGGCGAGGGTGTGCGCCGTACGCCCACCGAACACGCCGACTACCTGGCCAAGCTGATCGACGCATACCCGATCGTCTCCATCGAGGACCCGATGGCCGAGGACGACCTGGACGGCTGGCGGGAGCTGACCGCCCGCGTCGGCGACCGCTGCCAGCTCACCGGCGACGACGTGTTCTGCACCAATGAGAATCTGCTGCGCGAGGGCATCCGCACCGGTGTCGGCAACTCGGTCCTGGTCAAGGTCAACCAGATCGGCACCCTGACCGAAGCCCTCGCCACGGTCGCCACCGCGCACCGCGCCGGCTGGACCGTCGTCATGTCGCACCGTTCCGGCGAGACGGAGGACACCACCATCGCGGACCTGGCGGTGGCGACGGGCTGCGGCCAGATCAAGACCGGCTCACTGTCCCGGTCCGACCGTACGGCGAAGTACAACCAACTCATCAGGATCGAAGAGGAGTTGGGTGCATCCGCGCGGTACGCGGGCGGAGCGGTGCTTGACCGTTCCTGACCAACTGCAGTGCCTTTTCGCCCAAGAACCCTTGGTAAGGGTGCATTCCGCTGTCGATCAATAGCGTTGTGCCGTCGTCGCCACACCAGGGGCACAAGGCCCCTCGGGACCAGTCCTGTCCGGCGGATCATGGTCTGAGCCAAGGTCGGATCGATGCGACGGCGACGGTGCCGTGGAAGACGTAAGCCCGCTTGTCCTAGCGGGTGGCCACGGCCCGGAAGTGCTTGAGCCGGTTGATGGTCCGCTCGACTTCGTTGCGCCGCTTGTAGATCTCCTTGTCGAAGCTGGTGGGCCGGCCGCCCTTGTTTCCACGGCGTTTGTTCGATCTGGCGTCTGCGCAGGTGGCGGCGGTTTCGGCGGAAGCTGTATGCCTTGTCGCCGCCAATGGGATCTGGTCGGGTGCGGGGGGCGCCGGGCGCGGGCGACTCGCATGCGGTCCAGGACGTCGATCATCTGTGGGGCGTCGCCCCACAGACCAGGCGTGAGCAGGAAGGCGAGCGGGCGTCGCCAGCCTTCACCGGCCAGGTGGGTCTTGCAGGTCAGCCCGCCCCGGGAGCGTCCGAGTCCTTCGTCGGACCGGTGCCGCCGGGGCCTTGATCTTCTTTCGGAAGGTGCGGTGCTTTCTTCCGTGCTCCGGCGGCGTGCTGGTGAGCGCGGCATGACGTCGAGTCCACGCTCACCATGCTCCAGTCGATGCGCCCCTCCGCATCCGCATCGGCCTGGACGCCCGCCAGGGTCCGGTCCCAGGTGCCGTCAGCCGACCAGCGCCGGTGCCGCTCGTGGACGGGCTTCCACTTCCCGAGACGTTCAGGCAGATCCCGCCACGGAATCCCTGTCCGCTCGCGGAAGAGAATCCCGTTGATCACTCTGCGATGACTTTCCCCACGCCCGCCCGGCAAGCCGGTATTGGGCAGATGCGACGTCAACCGCGCCTACTCGTCATTCGTCAGATCACCTCGCCCCATGCGCCGGCACCCGGGAGACCGCGCCGACCGGCATCACCCCGCCCCTCACCCCGCCAGCGCCCGGTCCTCCTGCGGCAGGGCGCGTGGTTCGGCGACGCGTTCGGCACGGGCCTCGGGTGCGCGGCGGTGGGCCGGGTCGCGGACCTCGCCGACCAGCATCTCCAGGACGTCCTCGAGGGCGACCAGGCCGAGCACCCGGCCGGTCCCGTCGGCGACCGCCGCCAGGTGGGAGGCGGCCCGGCGCATCGCTGTCAGGGCGTCGTCCAGGGGGAGCTCGGCGCGGAGGGTCGTCATCGGGTGCCAGATGCGCTGCGGGACCGCGCGGTCGCGTTCCTCCAGGTCCAGGACGTCCTTGACGTGCAGATAGCCCATGTACGCGCCGCCGGGCGCGCAGACCGGAAAGCGGGAGTAGCCGGTCTTGACGGTCAGCTCCTCCACCTGGCGGGGCGTCACCGTCGGATCGACGGTGACCAGGCCCGCCCGGTCGAGGAGGACATCGGTGACGGGGCGGCTGCCGAGCTCCAGGGCGTCGGACAGGCGCTCCTGTTCGGCCGGATCCAGCAGGCCCGCCTGGCCGGAGTCCTCGACGAGATGGGTCAGCTGCTCGCTGGTGAAGACCGCCTCGACCTCGTCCTTGGGCTCGACGCGGAAGAGCCGCAGCACACCGTGGGCGCAGGCGCCGAGCAGCGCGGTGACCGGGCGGCACAGCCGCGCGAAGGCGACCAGGCCGGGGCTGAACCACAGGGCGGTCTTCTCGGGCGCCGCCATCGCCATGTTCTTGGGGACCATCTCGCCGATGACGAGGTGGAGGAAGACCACCAGGGCAAGGGCTATGACGTAGCCGAGGGGGTGGATGAGGGCCTCGGGGAGGCGGATCGCCTCGAAGGCCGGTTCCAGGAGGCCGGCGACCGTGGGCTCGGCGACCGCGCCGAGGGTCAGGGAGCAGACGGTGATGCCGAACTGTGCGGCGGCCATCATCTGCGGGAGGTTCTCCAGGCCGTGCAGGACCTGCCGGGCCCGTTTGGAGCCCGCGGTCGCCAGTGGCTCGATCTGGCTGCGGCGTACGGAGACCAGGGCGAACTCGGCGCCGACGAAGAAGCCATTGGTGAGGACCAGGAGTATCGCGAAGAGAAGCTGGGCGACGGTCATCGGGCCACCTCCGCGAGGAGCGCTGCGGAGGGCGCGGCGACGGGTGCCGTCCGTACGATCCTTATCCGCTCGGCGCGGTGGTGGGAGACCAGCCGGACCCGCAGCCGCCAGCCGTCGAGTTCGGCGGTGTCGCCGGGTGCCGGGATCCTGCCGAGTATGTGTGCCACCAGTCCCGCCACCGTCTCGTACGGGCCGTCGGGAGCGTCCAGGCCGATCCGCCGCAGCGTGTCGACGCGGCAGCCGCCGTCGGCGTCCCAGGCGGGGCGGCCGTCCTCGGCCGGGGCGTGGCCCAGCTCGGGCAGGTCCACCCGGTCGTGTTCGTCGCGGACCTCGCCGACGAGCTCCTCGATGATGTCCTCCAGGGTGACCACACCGGCCGTGCCGCCGTACTCGTCGACGACCACGGCTATCGGCTGTTCGCTGCGCAGCCGCTCGAGCAGTGACTGGACCGGCAGCGTCTCGGGGACCAGGAGCGGCGGCACCGCGATCCGGCCCGCCGGGGTGCGCAGCCGCTCGTGCGCCGGGATGGCCAGCGCGTCCTTGAGGTGGACCATGCCGATGACCTCGTCGAGCCGGGTGCGGTAGACGGGAAAGCGGGACAGACCGGTGGCACGGGTGAGGTTGACGACGTCCTCGGCGGTCGCGGAGGCCTGGAGGGCGCTGACGCGTACGCGCGGGGTCATGACGTTCTCCGCGGTCAGGCCGCCGAGCGTGATGGTCCGTACGAAAAGGTCCGCGGTGTCCTGTTCGATGGCGCCGGCCTGGGCGGAGTGGCGGGCGAGCGAGACCAGTTCGCCGGGGGTACGGGCGGAGGCCAGCTCGTCCGTCGGTTCCACGCCCAGGGCACGGACGAGGCGGTTGGCGACGGTGTTCAGGAGGGTGATCACCGGGCGGAAGAAACGGGAGAAGGCGTTCTGCGGGCCGGCGACGAAGCGTGCGACGTGCAGCGGCTTGGAGACCGCCCAGTTCTTGGGCACCAGCTCGCCGATGACCATCTGGACACCGGAGGCCAGCAGCATGCCGAGGACGACGGCGACGCCGGGTGCCGCGGCCTTGGGCAGGCCGATGGCGCGCAGCGGCTCGCCGAGGAGTTCGGCGAGTGCGGGCTCGGCGAGCATGCCGACCACCAGGGAGGTGATCGTGATGCCCAGCTGGGTGCCGGAGAGCTGGAAGGAGAGTTCGCGGAGGGCCGAGACGACGGTGGCGGCGCGCCGGTCGCCGTCGGCGGCGGCGCGCTCGGCGTCGGCCTTCTCGACGGTGATGAGCCCGAACTCCGCGGCCACGAAGAATCCGTTGGCCAGGATCAGGACGAGGGCCGCCGCAAGCAGCAGCAGGGGGCCGGTCATGCCGCCGCCTCCGTGGTACGTGGGGGTTGGGGAGGGGCGGCGCAGGTACTACAGGGCGATCCGTCCATTGCCGGAGGGATTCACTCCTCGGTTCGCAGGTGGCCCACGGAGGGGCGGGACGCACGGCGCGTCCCGGAGAACAGAGTAAACAGCGAGGCCCGCATTAGGGCAGGCTCACCCGGCCGTGTGCTCGCCGGTGCCGTGGTTCTCGGCGAGATCACGCAGCGCGCGGGCGTCGCGGATGGCCTGGTCGCGGGCGATGCCGGGCTGGATGCCCATGGCGGGCAGGCTGGTGCCGTCGGCGAGGTCGAGGTGGACCCAGGGGTCGCCCTGGCGGAGGTTGACCCGCAGCACCTGGGCCCAGGCCAGCTCGCGCTTGGTGGTGAGGTTGACGACGGTGATGCCCTCCTGCCGCGCGACCACCTTGGGGCGGGCGAGCAGCAGGAGGACGGCCAGGATCAGCAGGCCGGTGCCGACGAAGCTGCTCCGCTCGCCGCCGGTCAGCTTCGGCAGCGCCAGTGCGATCGCCGTCAGGGCGGCGAGCTGGGCGATGCCGACGGTGTACAGGACGGCCCGGGTACGGGCCGGCCGGAAGGTCACCGGGAGGCTGGGCAAAGGCGCAGGCGCGGACACGTCGTCGGTCTTCCGTCCGGGATCGGGGAGGGGCTGCGGGCGGTCAGAGCCGGCAGGCGTGGATGCCGGTGGTGAGGATCGCGCGGGCGCCGAGGTCGTAGAGCTCGTCCATGATCCGCTGGGCCTCCTTGGAGGGGACCATCGAGCGGACCGCGACCCAGCCCTCGTGGTGCAGCGGGGAGACGGTGGGCGACTCCAGACCGGGGGTGAGGGCGACGGCCTTCTCGACGTGCTCGACGCGGATGTCGTAGTCCATCATCACGTAGCGGCGGGCCACCAGGACGCCCTGCATACGGCGCAGGAACTGGCGCACCTTGGGGTCGTCCTCGGGGGCGCCGGCGCGGCGGATGACGACCGCCTCCGACTTGAGGATCGGCTCGCCGATGATCTCCAGGCCGGCGTTGCGCAGGGTGGTGCCGGTCTCCACCACATCCGCGATGATCTCGGCGACGCCGAGCTGGATGGCGGTCTCGACGGCGCCGTCGAGGTGCACGACGGAGGCATTGACGCCGTTGTCGGCGAGGTGCTGGGTGACCAGGCCGGCGAACGAGGTGGCGATCGTCATGCCGCCGAACTCGCTGACGTCCTTGGCGGTGCCCGGCCGGGTGGCGTAGCGGAAGGTCGAGCCGGCGAAGCCGAGCTGCATGATCTCCTCGGCCTGGGAGCCGGAGTCCAGCAGCAGGTCGCGGCCGGTGATGCCGATGTCGAGCTTGCCGGAGCCGACGTAGACGGCGATGTCGCGGGGGCGGAGGAAGAAGAACTCGACCTCGTTCTCCGCGTCGACCAGGACCAGTTCCCGGCGGTCCTTGCGCTGGCGGTAGCCGGCCTCATGCAGCATCGCCGACGCAGGCTCGGACAGTGAACCCTTGTTGGGGACAGCGATGCGCAGCATGAGAGCAGGTTCCTTTGCAGCTAAAGGGAGTTGGGGTGAGAGCGGGATGCGGGATCAGAGGTGGGCGTAGACGTCGTCGAGGGAGATTCCCTTGGCCACCATCATCACCTGAAGGTGGTAGAGGAGCTGGGAGATCTCCTCGGCGGCGGCCTCGTCGGATTCGTACTCCGCGGCCATCCAGACCTCGGCGGCCTCTTCGACGACCTTCTTGCCGATGGTATGGACACCGGCCTGCACCAGCTCGGCGGTACGGGAGGTGGCGGGGTCGCCGGTGGCGGCCTTCTGCTGGAGCTCGGTGAAGAGCTCCTCAAAAGTCTTCTTGGACATGGTGACGCCTACCCTACGCGGTCGCCCCGCTCCCCTTACCGCCAGGGTTCGGAGACGGAGCGCAGCGTGGCGGCGGTGGCGACCGCGGCGGTGACCGCTTCGTGGCCCTTGTCCTCGGTCGATTCCGCAAGGCCGGCCCGGTCCAGGGCCTGCTGCTCGGTGTCGCAGGTCAGCACGCCGAAGCCGATGGGGACGCCGGTGTCCACCGAGACCTGGGTCAGGCCCTGGGTGACGCCCTGGCAGACGTAGTCGAAGTGCGGGGTGCCGCCCTTGATGACGACGCCGAGCGCGACCACCGCGTCATAGCCGCGGCCGGCCAGGACCTTGGCGACGACGGGCAGCTCGAAGGCGCCGGGGACCCGCAGCAGCGTCGGCTCGTCGATGCCCAGCTCGGTCAGCGCCCGCAGCGCGCCGTCCACCAGGCCGTCCATCACCTGCTCGTGCCATTGTGCGGCGATCACAGCCACCCGCAGGTCGCCACAGTTCTTCACGGTCAGTTCGGGTGCGCCCTTGCCGCTCACGATTCTCCTCGTACGGGTGATGGTGGTGGTGATGGTGATGTGCTGACGGGATGGCCGGCTGGTTCCGGCGGGTTACTGGTTGCCGCAGGTGGTCGCGTGGTCGGGTTCCAGCCAGGGCAGGTCGTGGCCCATGCGGTCGCGCTTGGTGCGCAGGTACCGCAGATTGTGTTCGCCGGCCTGGACGGGCATCGGCTCGCGGCCGGTGACCTTGAGGCCGTGCCGCAGCAGGGCGGCGGTCTTGTCGGGGTTGTTGGTCATCAGGCGCAGCGAGCGCACGCCCAGGTCCTGGAGCATCTGCGCGCCCGCGGCGTAGTCGCGGGAGTCGGCGGGCAGCCCCAGTTCGAGGTTGGCGTCGAGGGTGTCGCGGCCGCGCTCCTGGAGTTCGTACGCGCGCAGCTTGGACAGCAGGCCGATGCCGCGGCCTTCGTGGCCGCGGAGGTAGATCACCACGCCGCGGCCGGCTTCGGTGATCCGCTCCAGCGAGGCCTCCAGCTGGGGGCCGCAGTCGCAGCGCAGCGAGTGGAAGATGTCGCCGGTCAGGCACTCGGAGTGGACCCGGACCAGGACGTCCTCGCCGTCGCCGATCTCGCCGGCGACCAGCGCGATGTGCTCGACCCCGTCGACGGTGGAGCGGTAGCCGTACGCGGTGTACTCGCCGTGCGCGGTGGGCAGCCGGGTCTCGGCCTCGCGGCGGACGGTGGGGGCGGAGGTGCGGCGGTAGGCGACCAGGTCCTCGATGGAGATGACCGCCAGGCCGTGCTTACGGGCGAACGGGACCAGCTCGGGCAGCCGCAGCATGGTGCCGTCCTCGCCGGCGATCTCCACGATGGCGGCGGCGGGGCGGAGTCCGGCGAGCCGGGCGAGGTCGACGCCGGCCTCGGTGTGACCGTTGCGGACCAGGACGCCGCCGGGCTTGGCGCGCAGCGGGAAGATGTGGCCGGGCCGGACGAAGTCGCCGGGCGTGGAGTCACCGGCGGCCAGCAGCCGCAGCGTGGTGGCGCGGTCGGCTGCGGAGATGCCGGTGGAGACGCCGTGCGCGGCGGAGGCGTCGACGGAGACCGTGAAGGCCGTCCGCATCGACTCGGTGTTGTGGTCGACCATCTGCGGGAGTTCCAGCCGGTCCAGCTCGTCGCCCTCCATAGGGGCGCAGATCAGTCCGCGGCATTCGCTCATCATGAAGGCGATGATCTCGGGGGTGGCCTTTTCCGCCGCGATGACGAGATCGCCCTCGTTCTCACGGTTCTCGTCGTCCACGACGACGACGGGGCGGCCCTCGGCGATATCGGCGATGGCCCGTTCGACGGGGTCCAGCGCCAGGTCGTCGGCGTCGTACCAGCTCTGCAGTGCGGTCATGCCGCTGCTCCTTCCAGGACGGGGCGGGTGGCGGCGCGTGAGCGCAGCCACCAGTCGCGCATGCCCCACACGACGAGGGCGAGATAGACGACGTAGACAAGGCCGGAGAAGGCGAGGCCGCCGGCGAAGGCGAGCGGCACGCCGACGAGGTCGACGAGCAGCCAGGCGAACCAGAACTCGACCAGGCCGCGCGCCTGGGCGGCCATCGCGGCGAGCGTGCCGACGAAGATGTAGGCGTCCGGCCAGGGGTTCCAGGACAGCTGCGGGAGGAGGGTGAACAGTCCACCCACGGCCGCGGTCCCCAGGGCCGTACCGCCGATCAGCACGGCGCGCTCGCGCCGGCTCGCGAACCGTACGGCGATGGAGCCGTCCTGCGCCTGCTGCCGGCCGCGCTGCCACTGCCGCCAGCCCCACAGCGCCACGCCGATGACGAGGAGCTGTTTGCCTACGCCGCCGCCGAGGTGGGCGGAGGCGTAGGCGGCGACGAGGACGACGCCGGAGAGGAACTGGGCGGGCCAGGTCCATATGGAGCGGCGCCAGCCGAGAGCCAGGGCGGCCAGGCCGATGGTGTTGCCGACCATGTCGGACCAGATGACGTGCTGTCCGAAGGCCGTGAAGGCCTCGCCGTTCAGCCAGCCGACGGCGCTCAACGGTCCATCTCCTTGATTTCCTCGATGTCCTTGAGGTCCGCTGCCTGCGAAGTGCCCTGGCCCAGCAGCCGCTCCACGTACTTGGCGAGGATGTCGACCTCGAGGTTGACGGGGTCGCCGACCTGCTTGATGCCCAGGGTGGTGAGGTCGAGCGTGGTGGGGATGAGGCTGATGGTGAAGTGGTCGTCCGCGGCGTCGACGACGGTGAGGCTGACGCCGTCGACGGTGATGGAGCCCTTCTCGACGACATAGCGGGCGAGCGCGGCGGGCAGCGCGATCTTGACGATCTCCCAGTGTTCGCCGGGGGTGCGCGCGGCGATGGTGCCGGTGCCGTCGACATGGCCCTGCACGAGATGTCCGCCGAGCCGTCCGCCGAGCGCCATGGGGCGCTCCAGGTTGACTTGCGAGCCGGCGGCCAGCGCACCGAGGCTGGAGCGGTTCAGGGTCTCGGCCATCACATCCGCGGTGAATTCCCCGTCCCCCGTCTCCACGACGGTCAGACAGACGCCGTTGACGGCAATGGAGTCGCCGTGCTTGGCGTCTTCGGTGACGACGGGGCCGCGCAGTCGGAAGCGGGAGGAGTCACCAAGGTTCTCGATGGCGACGACCTCGCCCAGTTCTTCGACGATTCCGGTGAACACGTCAGTTCTCCTCAGGAAGGGCGTGACGGATGGGAGTGGCGGTGATGCGCAGATCGGGTCCGAGCCGTTCGGTGTCGGTCACATCGAGCCGCAACGCCTCGGCGATGGTGGTGATTCCGGCGTCGCCGACGGCGGCCGGGCCGTTGCCGAGCAGCACCGGCGCGAGATAGCCGACGACCTTGTCGACGACCTGGGCGGCGAGGAAGGCCCCGGCGAGCGTGGGCCCGCCTTCGAGGAGTACGGAGCGGACATCGCGCTCGTACAGGGCCGTCAGCAGTGCGGGGATGTGGAGGCCGCGGCCCTCGGTGGCGCGTGGCAGCCGGACGATCGGGGCGAGGCCTTCGAGGTGGGTGGTGTCGGCGTCCTCGGCGACCGCGATCAGGGTGGGCGCGGTGCCGTCCAGGACGCGGGCGCCGGCCTTGACGGCGGTGGCGCCGGTGTCGACGACGACCCGCAGCGGCTGGCTGATCTCGTCGTCGGAGAGGCCGCCGATCCGGGCGCCGAGCTGGGGGTCGTCGGCGCGGGCGGTGCCGGAGCCGACGATCACGGCGTCCGCGGCGGCCCGCAGCCGGTGGACGTCGGCGCGCGACTGCGGCGAGGAGATCCAGCGGCTGGTGCCGTCGGCGGCGGCGATCCGGCCGTCGAGGGTGGCGGCGTACTTCCACAGCACGAACGGGCGGTGGCGCAGCACCGAGGTGAGCCAGGCTTCGTTGCCGGCGGCCGCCTCGTCGGCGAGGAGTCCGCCCTCGACGTCGATCCCGGCCTCGCCCAGGGTGACCGCGCCTCCGGTGGCGGTCGGGTTCGGGTCGGAGACGGCGTAGACCACTCGGGCGATCCCGGCGTCGATCAGCGCCTGGGCGCAGGGGCCGGTGCGGCCGGTGTGGTTGCAGGGTTCGAGGGTGACCAGTGCGGTGCCGCCGCGGGCCCGTTCGCCCGCCGCGCGCAGGGCGTGGATCTCGGCGTGCGGTCCGCCGGCCCGCTGGTGCCAGCCCTCGCCGGCCGTACGGCCCGCGGAGTCCAGGACGACACAGCCGACGACCGGGTTGGGGCTGGTGTGCCCGAGGCCGCGCGCGGCGAGCTCAATGGCTCGGCGCATCGCCACGGTCTCATCGGGGGCTGCGGTGGCCACCGGGTCCTCCTGCCTCTTCGGGCACGGACTCCGGGGCTGTCTGGACGACAGAAGCGGAAACGGAACAACGGGGACACCGGACCGGAAGGCGTCAAGCCCGCCCGGATACGACCGGACGCGCCGCCTACGGCGGTGTACCGAAGCTCGCCCGCCGCGCACTGCCTCCCATCCGGACTTTCACCGTCGGTGCAGGAATTTCACCTGCTCAACCGGCCGCTGGCTGCGGACGGGTCGCGGACTGTAACCGCCGGTTCGGAATTACACCGACCCCGGAGTGCGCTGCTGCTTTTATGTCAGTACAGCTTCAGTCTGCCACGGCTGATCGTCGGCCATACAGGCGAGGGCCTGTGGGGTGGCTCACAGGAGTGCGGCGCGTCGGCTGTCACGGACGGCCCGCCTGCGTCGTCACAGTGGGGTCGGCGCACACCCCGGAGGTGCGCACCGCACGGTAGGCACCCCTCCCACCCTCAAGGACTGATCTCCGATGGCGACACTTCTGGTGACCGGCGGCACGGGCACGCTCGGGCGGCCCCTGGTCGACCGGCTGCTCGGCGACGGCCACGACGTACGGTCACTGAGCCGGCGGCCGCACACGGGCCAAGAGCGGCAGCGGCTGCGGGTGTACGCGGTCGATCTGCTCGACGGCACCGGGCTGGGCGAGGCGGTTGCCGGGGTGGACGCGATCGTGCACTGCGCCACGTCGCCGGCGGGCGGCGACACGGAGGCGGCGGGGCGGCTGATCGCGGCGGCCAAGGAGGCGGCCGTACCCCATCTGGTCTATATCTCCATCGTCGGTGTGGACCGGGTCCCGCTGCGCTACTACCGCACCAAGCTCGCGGTGGAGCGGCTGATCGAGGACTCCGGCCTCGGCTGGAGCGTGCTGCGGACCACGCAGTTCCACCATCTGGTGCTCGAGCTGATCAAGGCGGGCGCGCGGTCGCCGGTGCTGCCGGTGCCGGCGGGGCTACGGGTGCAGCCGGTCGAGGTGGCGGAAGTGGCCGCGCGGCTGGCCGAGTTGGCGGGCGGCGCGCCGGCCGGCCGGGTCACCGACCTCGGCGGCCCCGAGGTGCTGGAGGCGCGGGACCTCGTACGGGCAACCCTGGAGGCGGGCGGGCGGCGCCGGCTGCTGGTGCCGCTGTGGCTGCCGGGCCGGACGTTCGCGGCGGTGCGGCAGGGCGGGAATCTCACGCCGGAGCATGCGGACGGGCGGCGGACCTACGCGGAGTTCCTGGCGGAGCGGGCCGAGGGCGGGGTACCGGCTCAACCGGCAGGCACGAACAGCTCGTTCTGAGCGGCGTCGCGGGCGGCGAGCACCGCGCCGAGCAGCACCGCGCGCCCGCCGACTCGTGGGGCGGGAGTTCCTGGCGTATGGAGTAGGAGCCGTGCTTGCGGCTGGTGAGCTTGGGGCAGTTCTTGCCGA
>NZ_JBEZJZ010000091.1:0-33926 GCF_040651455.1 Streptomyces sp. NPDC048483 | reverse complement strand
GTTGCGCCTGAAAGGACGGCCCCGGCGGTTTCACCGGGGCCGTTTCGAGGATCACGCCGAGCGTGCCGGCGCGGCCACACGGGCGCCATGGCCGCCCTCGGAGTCCCAGACCGCTTCTCGGGCCTGGTCGGCTTCTGTCACGATCCGTTGGAATTCGGCCCTCTCCAGCAGATCACTCGCTGTGTGGCTGCGCAGCGGACCGGTAGCCGCGATCATCAGCCAGGCGGCGATGGCCGGATCCGTCTGCGGCGGAATCACCAGCAGGTCCCAGCGGCCGACGGTGTAGGAGAGCAGCGACAGCTTGTGGAGGTCTTGCTCGGCCTTGAACCAGCCGACGCTCACCACGTGCCCCTCAAGGGGCACCTTCCGTGGGAGCGTTCCTGGAGCGCTACCCCACCCCAGCCTCCGCCGCCAAGCTCACTGCCGGACGACTTGAAGCCTGGTGCAAGCGGCGCGGCTACTCGGGCAAGAAGCCCGGCAGCGTTCTCATCGAGCGTCTGCGCGCCGCCCCCAAGGCTGCCTCCCGCCTCAGCGAAGCGGTTGTCGAACAGCTTGTCCGCGTCCAGGTCCAGCTGGTCCAGGGCGTCCGCACCACCATCCGCGAACTGGACAAGGCCATCGCCGCGGTGATCGAAACCCATCCCTACGCGGCGCTGTTCGCCACCATGCCGAGTATCGGCAAGGTCAGCCTCGGCCAGGTCATCGGTGAGATCGGCCCGATCCTGGAACGCGCCCAGACCTGCGAACAGCTCATCGCCGAAGCCGGCGTCGTACGCGTTCACCGAGGCGGAGAAGACCACCCACGGCGTTGCTGACCGGCGTCGGGCTTGCAGCGGGAACCGCCGGCCCCCTGAGAGGCCAGGGCCTGACGTCCGCCTGCAGCCAGAGCCCGCCGCCAGCGGTTCGCCGACATCCGGGTCACCCGGAACGACCGGGCAACCTTCCGGTCACTGGTCCCACCCTCGATCAGACCGGCTGCCTCCAGCCGGACTTGCTCCCGGCGAGCCCGCTCATCAGCGGTCAACCCACCGCCATCGGGATACCTCATCCCTCCGGCAGCCAGCGGTGGTCACCGAGGGTTCACATCCCTCCGCTACCGCTGACAACACCCCTCCGGTCCGTGGAAACGCGGGCCGGAGGGGTGTTCTGCATGACATGGGCCGGGGGCCGGGGGCCGGGGCAGCTCCGTCAGTCAGCCCGTCAGCCCGTCAGTCCGTCAGCTCGACCAGGCTGGCGAGGATTTCGGATGCCGTGATCGGGTCGAGGGCGCCGAAGGCCAGCGGGCGGATCTCGGTCCCCCGGGCGCGGCGGGTGAGCTCGGGGCCCGCGAGGCGCACGCCGGCGATCCGCTGCTCGGGCCAGTGGTCCAGCAGCCCGACCGCGATGCCCGGGTCGAGGTCGATCACGGCCTCGCGGCCTTCGGGGAGCGGCTGGAAGATGCAGAACTGGATGCCGTTGTCCTCGGCGCTGCCGCGCACCCAGCCGCGGCGCTCCATGCCCAGCACCTTGCCGACGGGAACGGTGATGCCGTGGAAGCGGCGCAGTTCCGTTGCGGCGCGTTCGTCGTCGGTGAGGGGGTGCGCCGGGCGGTCGAGCTGGGCGAAGGGCTGCAGGATCTCGTAGTCGGCGAAGAGCTCCCGCCAGTCGTCGAGGGTGTCGGCCAGATGGAGCGGGTGGGCGACACCGACGCGGGCCGTGTCCTGAAGGGTGAGCGTGTCGTCGTGGACATCGGCGAGGGTGCGGTCCTCGGCCAGGCGGAAGCTGCGGCCGTCCCCGGTCAGCCAGACCAGCCGGCGGGCGAGATGCCACAGCAGCGGATGCCCGACGATCAGCTCCCGGAACTCCGTGGCGGTCCAGCGGCGCTGGGCGACCATGGCCTGCTCGAGCCGGCGGATCTGGTCGGCGGACACCGTCCGCAGGTCCTTCTTCAGGGCGGCGAAGCGCTTGTGGGCGGCCGGGGCCAGCTCCTGGTCGTCGCGCACACCGGGCTTGGGCAGGGTCTTCAGGCGCTTGCCGTCCTCGTCGGCCACATACGGCCGCAGCTGCTCGTCGAAGCCGATGGTGAAGCGGCGGCGGCCGTAGTCGAGGGTCATCGCGCCGGATGCGTCAAGGTCCAGATCGGGGACGACGCGGTCGGCCAACTCGTCCGGGGTCAGTCCCAGTTCACCGGCCACTTCGGCCATCTTTTCCTGTGCCTTCTTCTTGATGCCCTGGTACTTCGCCTTCTGGGCGATGCCGTGGAGATGCGTCAGGGCGACGTCGGTGCCGATAGTGGCGAGCACCTGCAGTCCGGCGACGGAGGCGGCATGACCGCCGTCGCCCGGCCAGGAGCGGATGAGCGGGGTGAGCCGGCGGACCGTCTCGTTGTCGCCCAGCCGGCCGAGCGCGGTGAGGGTCCAGTCGTCCGCCTTGACGCCGCCTGCGTACGAGGTCTCCTGCTGGAAGAGGCCCCAGCCGAATTCCGCCAGCGACTCCGGGTCGCAGAGCTCCTTGACCACCTCGATGCCCGCGTAGGGCTCATCGGGCTTGGAGATCGCCAGCATGGTGACGAGATGGCGGGCGGCCGACGGCGGCAGCGCATACCGGCGGTCGCGCAGCAGGATGCGCGGGAGGAGATGGACGTCCAGGAGGAAGAAGTCGTCCGGGATTTGCGCCGGGACCGCGTCGAGCGGGTCGGCGGCCAGGAACGCCTCGATGGCGGCGGCCGCCTTGTCCCCGTAGCCGCGGGCCGCGGCCCGGACCGTTTCCGTATGGCCCTGGGACACCAGGAAGCGCAGCGCGGCCTCGGCGTGTCGCCGGCCCTTGGCCCTGCCGACCGCCGCGGGGACGAGGTCACGGGCGGCGGCGTCGGCGTGGCGGCGGAGCCAGGCGTGCACCACCGGGCGGACGTTCTTGCGGCGGGCCCCCAGCCACTCGGCCATCTGCAGGGCCACCTCGACGCCGGTGAACGGCAGCAGCAGCTCGCCGAGGGCGGCCGAGTCGGACCGCGCCAGGGCCAGCACGGCGGGCAGCGCGTCCGCACCGAACCGGGTCACGATCTGCTGCATCCACGGGCTGTCCCACCGCCATGACATCCGGCCCGGCTGCCACTGCGCCAGCAGCGGGCGTACGTCGTCCTCGGGCCCGTCCAGGAACAGGCCCGGCTGGAGGTTGCGCGGCGTCTTGCCGTTCCGGAACTGGGTGACGGCCTTCGCCCAGTCCGTGCTCTCCTCCCAGCGCCGGTGCGGCGCATCGGCCTCGGCCCACTCCTGCTCCTCCCCCGGAGCCCAGAGGAGGGCCGCCCCGGCGGGCGGCGTCAGATCCTTGACCACCGTGCGCTTCGCCGTCCTGCGCCTGCACGTCCACGGCGGTTCGACGAGCAGCCGCGGCAGGGACTCTGCCGGTGCGTCCTCGATCCAGGGGCTCTGCGGTATCGCCGCCCCCGGGAGTTCGGGATGCGCCCTTACGTGCCGGTGCAGCAGCGCGGCGGCGTACTCGGCGGTCGGTGACGCGGTGGCCGCGGCCGCGGCGCCCAGCAGCCGCAGCGCGCGGACCGGGTAACGCTCCATCGCCTCGAACGCGGCGGCATGGGCGAACGGCCGGTCGAGGCGCGCCAGGAGCAGATCGAAGGCCTCGTCGGTGGGGATGGCGGCGAGGGCGGCATACAGCTCCCTGCTGTAGCCCCGGTCCCGGTACATGCCGTCAAGGAGGTCTGCCAGCGCCGGTGCGAGGTCCGGTCCCACGCTTGCGAGCGCGGTGTGGACCGTGTCGTCCGACCCGAGATGCCACCAGCGTCCGTCCTGGGCACGGAACGCGGTGAACTGCGCCGCCGAGCTCAGCGAGCGCAGCAGCAGCGACGGATACCCGTCTTGCGGGATGGTGGGCGCAGCGCACAGCTCGTCCACCCACCCCGTCTGCGTCGGCACGAGATAGCAGACCACCGCCTGCTGGAAGCGGGCGCGACGGCAGTGCGCCAGTGCCTCTACGGCCTCTTGGTAGGTGCGTTCGTCGGCCGCGGCGAGCAGGGCGCGCACCCGCTGCGCGATGCATTCGCCCGCCACCCAGCCGTCCCACTGCTGGTCATCGTCGCGCCGGGGGCGCACGGCGCGCGGCATCTTCTTGGCGTCGACCAGGATTCCGCCGAGCTCGGCGGTCGCCACGGCCGCGAAGACCAGCCCGTGCTCCGCAACCCAGGCGTCGGCGAACATCCCGAACTGGTGCCACTCCTCCCACGGAGGCTTCGCCGTGACGACGGCCGTGACCACGGCCGCCCCGAGCGGGCTCACCTCGCCCCGCAGCTGAGCGCGCCCCGCTTCGAGCAGCTCCGGTGCGCCGCGCAGATTCTCCCTCCAGGAGGCCAGCCGCTTCTCGACATAGCTCCGCGCCGCGTCGGCCGCGCCGGTGTCGACCGGGGCAATCGGGACGGCCGGTCCGCCGCGCCAGGGGTCGAGGTGCGAGTGCCATGCCTTGGGGAGCGTGAAGGTGGTCTCGTCGGCTTCGCGGGGCTCTGCCGCCGAGGTCCCCGATGGGTGCTGGTGGTGCAACGCCTTGCCTCCTGATCGTGATGGTGTACGACACGGTAGGCGGCGGGTCTGACATCAACCTGCTGTCAGGGGAACGGAGTTGCTCGAGGGGTCGGCACTGAGGGAGACGCGATTCTTCACTGCGGCCGCGAGCCGGACTCGCTCACGTCGAGCCCGTTCCCGGGCCGTCAATCCACCACCATCGGGATATCTCATCCCTCCGGCATAGAGCGGCTCACGCCAACCGTCACGGCCCGACGTAACCCGCACCATTAAAGATCTCTCACCGCAGTCTGCCGACACATGAACCACACCAACTCCATCTTGTCTGCGGTAAAAGGGCCCTCAACACCTGACCGGTACCGCACCACACCGCACCACACTGCACCAGAACGACCGGCGCACCGCGGTCAACACCGGTTCACCACACAGCGCCCAGCGCCCAGCGCCAGCCCTCGAACCACCGTCCGCCCTGCTCAGGGCCCCAACTAACCCCGAACCACCCGTGATTCCCCATCTCAGAGCGCGGGTTCGATGTGCGTCACCAGCACCAAAAGAAGCGCTGTCCAATACTCCGGCCGTAGATCGTGATCAGGCTGGCGGGGCTTCCAGCATGGGAACGGATCGATATCGGATCACGTGAGGCGGTCGCCCGCTGGCACGCTGCCCTCATGGATCACGCAGAAGTACTGCTCATCGGAGGGCGAGCTGGTGTTGGCAAGACGACGGTGGGGTGGGAGATGTCGGCGCCGCTGCGCGCCGCGGAGGTCTCTTACGCGATCGTCGAGGGTGACTTCATGGGGCAGGTACATCCGGCACCCGAGGAGGTTCCTCACCGTGCCGGGACCGGCGTGCCCTGATGATCCACGGCACTCTACGCTGCTGCGGACCGACCGCGGAGTCGAGACGCGCGCAACCGGGCCCGCGTTCCGGCGCCTTCGCGCCATCCGCCAGACGACGGGAAGTGCACGATGAACGACATTCACGGAATCGCCGGGGTCCCCATGATGTGGGTGGGACCACTGAGAGTTTCGGGAAATATCGCCACCACGGAGACTGAAGTCCCGCTCGCCACCTACGAGTCACCGCTGTGGCCTTCCGTGGGGCGCGGCGCAAAGATATCCCGGCAGACCGAGCGCGGTATCGTCGCCACCCTCGTCGACGAACGGATGACCCGCTCGGTGCTCGTCGAAGCCGAAGACGCACAGACCGCGTACGCAGCCGCGCGCCGGCTCGACGCGCAGTTCGACGACTTGAGCAAGGTCGTGCGCGCCTGCAGCGGATTCGCCGAACTGGTCGGCATCCGGCACGAGATCACGGCCAACTTGCTGTTCATCCGGTTCGAGTTCACCACCGGCGACGCGTCCGGGCACAACATGGCGACGCTCGCGGCCGACGCGCTCTTGAATCACATCCTGCACAACATTCCAGGAGTTTCTTACGGATCGATTTCCGGAAACTACTGCACCGACAAGAAAGCGACCGCCGTCAACGGAATCCTGGGCCGTGGAAAGAACGTGGTAACCGAACTGCTCGTGCCGCGCTCCGTGGTTACCGACATGCTGCACACCACGGCCGCCAAGGTAGTCGAGCTGAACGTGCGCAAGAATCTGATCGGAACGCTGCTCGCCGGCGGAATACGCTCGGCCAACGCGCACTACGCGAACATGCTGCTCGCCTTCTACCTGGCGACCGGCCAGGACGCGGCAAATATCGTCGAAGGCTCACAGGGTGTGACCGTGGCCGAAGACCGGGACGGCGACCTCTATTTCTCGTGCACATTGCCGAACCTGATCGTGGGCACGGTCGGCAACGGCAAGGATCTGGACTTCGTCGAGGCCAATCTGACGCGGCTCGGCTGCCGGGCCGTGCGCGAGCCAGGAGAGAACGCACGCCGACTCGCCGTCATCGCGGCCGCCACGGTGCTGTGCGGCGAACTCTCCACCCTGGCGGCGCTGACGAACCCGGGCGAACTCATGCGCGCGCACCTCCACCTGGAACGCAAACAAGGTTAGTACTCCAGTCTGGTCGTGATCTATCCACTGAGTTCGTCGGTTGACCGTTGCCACAACTGTCGGCCAGGACCGCCACGAGATCGCGTAGGCAGACTGCAGCACTAGGCTCTCTCCTGGCGTGGTATCCGCCGCAACGCCGAGAAGATCGTCGCCGCCGCCGGGGCCCTGATCGCCGAGCATGGCGCCGACGCCTCCCTGGAGGAGGTCGCCCGCCGTGCCGGAGTCGGCTCGGCCACCCTGCATCGCCACTCCCCCTCCCGGCAGGCGCTCCTGCAGGCGGCCTTCAAGGGCCGGGTGGAGGCCCTGTGCGCGAAGGCGGACGACCTCCTCGCCGAACTCGCCCCGGGCCTGGCGCTGTCCACCTGGCTTCACGCCGTCGGCGCGCACGCCGTGGCCAACCGGGGCCTGGGGCTTCGCTGATGCAGGACGGAGACCCAGCGCTTGGCGAAACCTGCCACGACATGATCACCACTGCCGGAGACGCCCTCCTTGCGCGCGCCCAAGCGGCAGGCGCCGTGCGCGCCGGGATCACCATCGCCCAACTGCTGAAGCTCGTCGGCGCCATCGCGCTGGCCACCGAGCGGGAGATCGACGGCCCGGCCGAGGCCGACCTCCTGCTGTCGATCGCCATCGACGGCGTACGCACGCGCTGACCCCGGTCCTCACCAACGATCGTTTCCGGCGCGGCGGGATTCCTCGGCGGCGCCCCGGCGGGCGGAGTGCCCGGTGTGCCGCAGGGTTGTTCCCCGACCCTGGCGAGGCCTTGATCACGCCGGCCTGGTGTGACGGGGTGGCATGGTCTGCCACTTCAACACTTTGTGCATTCTCCTGCCTGATGATTATTCAAAGTCGGGAGGACTTTTGAAGCCCCGTCTCGCGACCGTCATGGTCGCTGCCGCCCTGACCTGAGCGCCGCCGGTACGGCCCCCGGCTGCTGCGGCGCGCTGGGCCGGCGAGGTCGGCACCGTTACGGTGACCGCGGGGCCAGCGGTGAGTGTCTCGTCTCCACGTCGGTCGGCCGCTGCCGCGAGGGGTTGCCACAGCCAGCTGAGGTCGGGGCTGAGCAGTGGGGCCAGGTCGCCGTCTGCGCATGCTCCGCCGCACAGCGAGCAGTTCACGCTTGCCTCCCGGTGTGGAGTTCGGGATCGGTGTTCTCGGGCAGGTCCTGGCCTGAGCGGATCAGCATGGGGAAGGCCACGACGGTGCCGTCGGCTCCGGCTTCGAGGTCGTGGGCGTCGATGCCGTCCCATGCGCCGGGTGCGCCGTCCCACAGGTAGAAGGTGCACAGGCCGACCGGTCGGACGCCGACGACGTCGAACAGCGCACCTGTCCGAAGTGTGACGCCCGGCCCGGCTCGCCCTGCCGCTCGCGCGGCGGGTGCGGTCGCCTCCGCCTACCACACCCGCCGCTTCACCATGGTCCCCCGGCTGGAGAAGGGGCTGCGGGTCCCCGCCCCCGCCGACCGCGGACCGGGCCGGCCGTGGCGGCCCGGCACCCCGCCCCCGGCGCCAATCGACCCAGACCTGCCGAGCGCCGACATCCGCGTCGGCTACGCCCGCTGCTCGACCCTCGACCAGGAACTCGACTCCCAGCTCGACGCGCTCAGCAAACACGGCATCCCCAGAGACAAGATCTTCAGCGAGAAGATCAGCACCCGGGTACGGGTCCGTCCGAAGTTCGAGGCCGCGCTTGCCGCCGCCCTGGAGATCAAGGCGCACGCCCCGCACTGCCGGGTCATCTTCACGGTGTACGAAATGAAGCGCCTCGGCCGCGACGCCGCCGAGCTCACCGCGCTCGCCGACCACCTCACCGCCCACGGCCTCATCCTGGAGATGCTCGCCGGGCCACTGCCCGGCATCTACGACCCCACCGGCCCGGGCAAGCTGCTGTTCGCGTTCTTCGCAGCGATGGCGGAGACCGAGCGCAAGAACATCCGGGAATCGACGCTCGAAGGGCTCGACACCGCGGCCCGCAAGGGCAAGCACGGCGGCCGGCCGCCAGTCATCACCGACGACATACTCCACACCGTGCTGCGACGCCGCACGAACGGCGAGTCCGTCGAGCAGATCCAGCCCGGCCTGATCATCCCCACCGGCAAGCGCAAGGGGCAGAGCCCGTCCGTCGCCAGCATCTACCGGGCGCTCACCGAACACGCCAAGCGCGAGGCATACCCCAAAGCCGTCGAGCAGGCCCACGCCGACTTCGCCGCCCTCCGGGCCGGCGAAGTCCCCGGACCCCGCCTCGCTCTCCCTGACCGAGCGTCGCTCTGATGACAGAGAGCTGCTTGTCACTTCGCGGCAGCTTCGGGAGAACAGGGCCGTGTCGCCCGGGCTGGGCACGGGGAACGCGCTGGTGGTGACGCTGCTGGTGCAGCTCGGGGTGGTGGCGGTGACGGGGCTGCTGAATCTGCGGCTGCCCCGGGTGTCCGGCGAGAGCTGAGCGGGACCGGCCGCGCCCGGTACAGCAGCAGAGCCCCGATACGGCAGCAGGGCCCGGACCGCGCGTCGCGGTCCGGGCCCTGCCCCGTGCGGTGCCGCCCTGCGGCGGCGGTGCGTCAGCTCTGTGCGGTGTCGTCGCCCGTCTGCCCGGCGCCCTCAGCTGCGCGTGCCTTCTCGCGCATCTTGCGCACCAGCTCCGCCTTCTGGTCGGCGGCACCCTTGCGGTCGAGGTTGCGGTGCGGACCGTTGTTCTGCCGTTCGGCGCGGGACAGCTTCTTGCGCTGGCCGCCGCCCATGCCCACGGGGTTGTTGATGTTCTTGCTCACGGGTTCTCCCGGATTGATGTGAAGTGATCTACGGATTCATCGGTGGGGGACGGGCGCGGCGACGTTGAAGGACGTCAGCAGGGGCCCATCACGCTCTCACTCGTAAATCGGCGTCTGGAAGAACATGACAAAGACATTACCCGGTTTCCTCGGCCCCGCGCACCAAGCTTTTCGCCACCCCGGCGTCGGCCGGGCCTTCGGCGAGCGCCCGGGGTCAGCCGTTTCCTTCCGGGAATCTCAGCACCGCCAGCACCCGCAGGTGGTCGCCGCCCGCCCGGGGCAGGTCCAGATGGGCGTTACTGGCCGCCGCGGGCGTTGTCACTGGTCGCGAGCACACTGACGGCATGAGCATCCCTTCGTCTGCTGCAGCCGATGCGCCCCACATCTCTCCTGTTCGGGTGGAGCCGATGGGCGGGCCTTTGATCGTCGTCCCCGTCTCCTCGTTGGCTGCATGGTGGGGGGTGCGGAGACCGGGGTCCTGGCGGGAGACGCCACCGCTCCAGACGACTACGACCGGGCCTGCGCGGTGGATGATCTGGCCGGCGTGATCGCCGTTGGAAACAACGGTGCGCAGGCACTGGTGCTGGCGGACGAGCCCGCTACCAGCTGTTTTCTACCCGAGCACCGAGCCTTCCTGCGGTGGCTTGCAGCCGACTCCGAAGCCGAGCTGAAGGCTGCGGTCAGGGCTGTCCTCGCAGATGCGGCCACTCATTGGGAGGAGTGCGGCACATGGGCGTCGGACGGTCCAGCCACGCTCATGGACTCTGCCGAAGCAGGCGCCGAACCGGACATCGAGTATCCCGGCGGGATGCCCGCCCAGGCATCGGTCCCGCTGCCCGCCGGCCGCTGGAAGGTCCGTGCCACCCACACCAAGGCGGACGAGGAGACCTGGGTCGGCCTGGTCCAGCTCCTGCCCATCGCATCTTGGACGGGCAGGAGCTTGGGTTGAGTGCGGTCACGCGCTGCGGGCAAGGTGGTGAACCGCCCCGGTTCGGATGGAGACTCCGGGGCGGTTCGTTCCTCAGTCGGTGGCAGACCGCTGAGGCGCTCAATGTTCACGACGATTGCTGTGAACACTTGTTGCATGCGCTTTCGGCTGTCCTCGGCAGTGACAGCGATGCATGCCGTGTCCGTGGGCGAATTCGCTGATGGTGCCTTCCACTCCGGAGCGGACCGCTTAGCGGGCCTGCCCGTCAGGTGTCTGCTGCTCGATGCGGACGCGGACTTGCAGGTCGCGGAGTTCTCGCGGGAACCGGTGCACCGGGGGCGGTCCGGACACGGCTGGCACTGGCCCTTGGTGAACCGCGCCGCGATCAGCGGGGCGGCGGCGGGTGAGGAAGTCGGGGTAGGGGCCGTGCCAGCCCTTGCCGGCCTGGCCCCGGGTGACCTGCCGACGGTCGAAATCGAGGTGGGAGTCGTCCCGGTCGAAGGCTTCTGAGCTTCAAGACCACCACGTACCGGCGCAGGTCATGCCATGAGCAGTGCCGTGTCCCAAGTACTGCGGTCCGGGCGTTTCCCGCCACGGGCATCGGTGTAGGAGAGCAACGTCAGGGCCACACCAGCGGCACCTTGAAGCAGCCCGGGCTCGTCGACCGCAGGAGCATCCACCGCGGGAGAGAGCGGGTAGCGATAGCCGAACGCGGTGGTGGGGTCGAAGCTCCGAGCAAGGCCTGTGGCCAGTCGGTCAGCGCCTTCCCACAGTTCTGGGTGCCCCGTGTCCGCTGCCATCCGCACCGCTGTCAGCAAGACGCCGGCTCGACCGTGGCAGAACGTGGCATCTGGCATATCAGAACGTCCGTAGGGCCGTTGGAAGACAGACCGCATCGCGTCGACGCCGACCTCTGTCAGATCGGGGTCGCCGAGTGAACGTCCGGCCAGCTGCAGTGCCCGTCCCACACCGGCAGCCCCATAGCACCAGTCCGACCTGGGGGCGACCGACGCTGCTGGGCTTCGGGGCCGACCGGTCTCGTCCTCGAAAGAGACACGGCCGGGCCAGTGCGTGCCTTGCTCTCCCACCCTGCGTTTCCGCATCACCCAGTCGGCCATGGAGCGCACGGCGTCGAGCATGTCAGGGACGCCATGTCCCGCTTGGTGTGCCAGGGCCAGCAGTGACAAGGGGCCGCAGATGCCGTGCGCAATGCCGAGGTTGAACTCGCCGAGCGGGTAGGCGGCGCGGTCTGCTTCCGGCACCAGGTCCAGTCCTGGGTCCGTCCACCAACCTGGTACCCACTCGCCGTGGACCCGTATCGGGCGTGCCATCTCAACCAGCAAGGCGAGTACGTTCCGCAGGGTGTCCGAGGACTCGGCGTGCCCCAGTGCGGCGCCGGCCATCAAGCCACGTGCGCCGCGAGCAAGCCCATTTATGAGGTCGTACTCCGCGTTCGCCAGTCCAGGTCCCTTTTCGCGAAGCCGTCGGCCGATCGCGTCAAGAGACGCTCGTATTGCGGACACATGCGCTGGAGCGGCGCGTTTCAGTAAGTTGGTGTAGCCACCGTGTTCTTGAGCGTGAAGAGATGCGGCGAGAAGTACATCACCGACGGTGTCCGTGGTCACGGACTGGAGGGCCGCGGAGAAATGAGCGTGTGCCGTTCTTCCCCAGTAGGCATCGTCCGAGGCGAGGCGGCTGTAGAGCATGGCGATGCCGGTGTGCCCGATGAGCAACTGTGCGGGTTGCCAATGGGGGAACCGGATATCGGAGGGGATCTGAGCACGTGCTTTTCGGGTGAGTCGGTCGACCTCTTCCGGTACACGAAGCCGCTCGGCCACGGCGTGCGCGGAAGCGAGTGGGCCCATCATCGACCGTGGCGCATTCTGTCGATGCGCAGGGCGAGGGACTCGCGGGCTGTCGCATAGGCAAGGGCTTCTTTTTCTCGGTCGATTCCAAGAAGTCGGTTGCAGTGCATGTGCGCCAAGCTCATTGCTATGGCTCCAGTTTTCGCCGCCGCGGATCTCTCCGGAGTCAAAGTGGTCTTCTGCAGCGTTTCACGAAGCGCGAGGAGAGCCGTGCGGCGTGTTTGCCAGTGATCGTCAACCACCGGCTTCAGAGCTCTGCCGTGCTCGTCCATCAGCATGCTCAGCGACTGCTTGTCCGGCCTCGGTACGCGACCTCGGAGGGCCATGACGTGCGCGCCGCCGAGTTGCCGCAGCACCTCGGCGGTCGTGCCGCAGAGATGGGACAGGGTGTCCAGGGTACCCAAGGCGGCCAGTGACACATCGGTGAGGTCGGCCAACCGGCCGCCCGCCGAGTTCAGTTGATGCAGTACGGCCAGGCTGTCGGCGTGAAAGACCTGCTCGGCGTCGATGATGGCCTCTGCTCCGCCGTAGCGATGGACCTCGGGTTCGTAGGTGTCGAGAACCAGTCGGGACAGGAGTCCCTCGTCGCCCAGTTCCGCTGCCCAGGAACGCAGCTCGGGCAGCAGTTCCCCCCACAGCGACTGCTCCCTGCCGTGAAGCCGCAGGCGCAGATGAGGTTCGGGGTCGGCGTAGCGCAGGAAGAACCAGGTGTCGGTGAGAGGGCCTGAGACCTGGTCGATCAGTCGGCCGAGGTGGCGGGTGACCACTGCGAGCTGATGGCGTTCGGGGACATAGAGCTTCGCGTACAGCCATTCGCCGCCGGGCAGGTGGCTGGACACGCCGTACGGTGCGAGAACTCCGGACGGTGCCGTATCGCTTCGCACGTGTGGGGCACGTTGGTGAGGCCCGTGCTTGGCCTGGCCGTTCCTCAGCACGGGAAAGAGGAACTCGCAGGCGTGCGTTCCGTCCCGGCCGCGGAACCAGTCGTTGCCCGGAGCGCCGCCGAAGCGTTCGATGACGGCCAGGCCTGAGCTGCGGCGGAGTTCGTCGCGGAAGACAAGAAGGTGGAGCGGGTTGTCGAGGTCCACAGCGATCCGGTTGTCCCCCTTGCCCAGCAGGACGTTCCGGGGGACACCCCACTGTTGTCGCCACCGGTCCACTTGCGCAGCCCACTGGGATTCGTCGCAGGTGGACGACGCGGCGGACAGCTCCTCGTCAGGCCTCCAGTGAGCGGGGCACAGTACCGACCGGCCGTACCTCACCCGGGGCAGCGCGGGCGTTGTCGACC
This sequence comes from Streptomyces sp. NPDC048483, assembly GCF_040651455.1. Classification (NCBI taxonomy): domain Bacteria; kingdom Bacillati; phylum Actinomycetota; class Actinomycetes; order Kitasatosporales; family Streptomycetaceae; genus Streptomyces; species Streptomyces sp. NPDC048483. The sequence continues at coordinate 20,564 of NZ_JBEZJZ010000091.1, read as the reverse complement.
AGATGCCCCAGCTCCAGCCGCCGAGTGACGGCTCTTCCTGCTGGCCCAGTTCGAGCAGGAAGCGGGCCACGTTCGGCACATGGCCGCTCTGCGGATCGATCATGGAGTACGTGGCGGGGCGCACCCGTTGCCCGGTCGCCGTCCACACGAGTTCCAGGCGGTCGACGGTGGCCCGGACTCCGAGATACTCCACGCTCAGGTCACGCACCGTGCATGTTGCCGCCGGGCCCACGCCAAGCGGGATCCGGTGCGGCAGCCACTGGGGAACGCTGGCCACGTTGGCCGAGCGAGCCACTGAGGGGCGGAAGGCAACGAGTGCGGACAGTTCTTCGGTGTCGTCCAAGGCCTCGGCGTCGTCGACCAGTTGCTGTACTTGGGCCTGCGCAGGTGCCCCGAGTGCGGACATGAAACGTCCGAAGGCTGCCCCAGCCATGGGTGAGACCGGGCTCAGCCCCAGCACGAGGCGGAAGTCGCCCGCGCAGAGCGCTTCCCAGCTCGGCGCCACCACCTCGGCGCCGATGTCCGCGGATCGCGGCCCCTGGCTGCGGCCGTCAGCGGTGAGCCGTCGCACAGCCGCGTTATCGAGGACGATCTCCTGTGTACCGCGGCGCATGGCGTCGCAGAGCAGTTCGCCGAGCAGCCGGTCCCGCTTGCCCGCGGCAGCCGCCCGGTGTTCGGTGTCGCTTCCCCCCTCGGTACGTGGCAGGCCGAGTCCACGCACCTCATCGAGGAGTTCCAGTACGGGCACCGTGCGGTCCGTTCCATACCGTTCGAGAAAACGCTCGTGATAGGCACGCATGCGCTCCCTGCCCGGGCGCTCAGGCGCAAGCCTCCACAGCACGTCCGTAACGCCGGCCACCTCTTCCCCTACCACGGGAGGAAGGGTCACGCGGGCGTCGAACAGCAGATCGCACTGAAGGGGGTGATCGGCTGGGGCGAGCGCCCTCATCCTGTTCCTGGCAGCGACCAACGCGGCACGACGGGCTCCCGGCGCCGCGGAACCGAGAGCATGCAGCGCCTCCTGGATCCCGCGCAATTCCTGGACGACGGGGTGGTCGATTCCGTCCAACCGGTGCAGGAGGTATGTGAGGGGGGCACCGCAGTCAGGCGGAGGCGCCAGGTCGGTGAGGAGGAAGTGGCTCCGCACCAGTTGGTCGAGACAACGCTCCACCGCTTCCTCGGAAGCCTGCGGGAACTGATCGCGCACCGCCTTCAGTACGTGTTCCCAGGTCGCGGGCTCCCTCGCGGCACCCAGGACCGCACGGACGACAGAGGTGTAGCGGACCGAGGGCGCCAACTCGTACCCGGAACCGTTGTGGAAGTCGACCAGTACCAGTCGCCCGTCGCGCACAGTGCGCAGATTGTTAGCCACTAAGCGAGCACGCCTCAGCACAGGCCGCACGGTGAGAACGGAAGTCAGGACTTCGTGCAACCACCCCGCGTCTGGCCGGCTCAAAGGCCGGTGACCACGGCCGACGTCCAATTGGGGTCGCCGCCCTGGATCTGACAGGGCGACACCGGCGAACAGGCCGAAGGGCGTGGGGCGTTGCACCATCCGCAGGTGATACTTGGTGAGCGAGAGGGTGACGCGCCGCAGAACCTTGCGCCGAACCGGTTGCCCTTCCGTCACGCGCCGCACGTCAGCCGCCAGGCTGGGGCTCGCGAGTTCGACTGCCGTCATGAGTTCGGACATCGACGCCAGCGCTGCCACGTGTTCGCGCATTCCCGTTTCGTCGTCCGGGCCGGCCACCCGAGGCAAGGAAAATGCTTCGGCTTCACTCACCGAGTAATCGATGCTGCCTGGTGAAAAGGGCAGGGCTGCGGCGCGCAACAAGACCGGCCCAGAACACTCGAATGACGGACTCGCATCCTCTTGCGCGGCCACAGTCCTCCCCATGCCGGTGCCGGGCGGGGCTCAGCACCCCGCCCGGCATGCTATTCACTCACCGGTGAAACAGAACCCGCCGCAGGAGACCCAGCAGAAGGTGGGGCTCGTCGCACGCGAGACCTGGACCGAGTTCTCCAGTGCTTCGACGTTCAGATCCAGGTCAAATTCCTCTTCGATTGCAACCGTGGGCATTTCCAACCTCCATAATGAGATCTGCCGGATCGATCAGTCACTGACGCGGAATCCACCCTGATACACCAGCCTGTTGCACTACAAGCATTACATCGGGGTGGCTCTCCTTCGTTTATGCGCCGGGCCGGTCAGTCGATGGACGTTGCCGTCAATGCCGCCCGGAACGTGGCCAGTCGCCGGCGCCACCCGGTCTTCCCGTAGCGCGCCGGTTCCGGTGTCGGGTCAGAAAGCCTGCGGCTGTCTACCGGTCGGCGGCAGACAGCCACGGGAATGGTTTTCAGCAAATCCCCTCCGAGGAGGATGGCCACACAACCGCAAGTCGACAGGCAGTACTCGATATTGCCTTGGGAAGTCTGGTGCTGTGACAGCAGAGCCCACTGGGAGCTGTCCGCAACCGGTGACCAGCAGACGGGGCAGCAATCGGTGCTGGTGTCATCCATGCACCCACGCTGACGCAATGGCCTAAGTTACTTCAACCATTACATCGTGTGGGTGGCACGTGCCAGATGGCGGCCTGCTGCGGCAAGGACAGACGGCTGAGCCGACTGGACACGTCGCACAGCGGGCGGCGGTGTGGCCGGGATCCTCGGGTTCAGTGCGGTGCGGTCTTGTCGGGTTGGCCGGCCTCGGGGACGGAGGCGCCGCGAGGGGTGAACCATGCGACCGCCCACAGGACCACGCCGATCAGCAACAGGACCCCGGCGATGCGGTACTGGTCGGCGGGACGTCCGGAGGACCAGGGCAGGACCAGATAGACGCAGGCGACCGCCCCCACCACTGGCAGCAGTCGGCCGGCCCGGAAGTGCGGTGCCTCGACCCTGTCCCGACGCAGTACGAGGACCGCCACGTGGACTCCCGCGAAGACCGTGAGCAGCAGCAGCGACGTCGTCCCGCCCAGCAGCGCCACAACCGGGCTGTCGGGGTTCAGTGAGACGAAGGTGATGAGGCCGAAGGCGATGGCGGTGGTGAGAAGGATCGCAGCCTGCGGGGTGCGCCGTACGGCATGCACCTGGGCAAGGAAGGGCGGAAGCACTCCTTGCTTGCCCATCCCGTACAGCAGGCGGCTGGCCATCAGCATGTTGATCAGCGCGGAGTTGGCCACGGCGAACATGGAGATGAAGGGCAGCAGGTCGGAGATGGGGAAGCCGGGTGCGGCTGTCTGCACCACCGTGGCCAACGGGGTCTCGCTGGAGGCGAGTTTGCCGACGGGCACCACGGCAACGGCACAGACAGAGACCAGGACGTAGATCAGTCCCGTGATGCCCAGCCCGGTGAGCATCATGCGGGGGAAGTTACGCGCCGGGTCCCTTGTCTCCTCCGCCATGTTGACCGAGTCCTCGAATCCGACCATGGCGAAGAAGGCCAGTGACGTCGCCGTGCTCACCGCCAGGAACACGTTCTTGTCGGACGCAGTCTCGAAGGCGACAACACGGGAGAAGTCCGCGTTCCCGCCCGCGATGAAGTAGCCGCTGATCAGGATGACGAGGAGGAGGCCCGCCAGTTCTACGGCCGTCAGCAGTACGTTGACCTTGAGGCTTTCGCTGACGCCCCGCAGGTTGACGATCAACACCAGGCACATGAAGCCTAGGGCGATCAGCAGGATGAGGCCGTCACCCGCGTCGAGCCCGAAGCCGGTGACCAGGTTGGCCGCGAAGGCCCGCGAGGCTGCCGAAGCCGAGGTGATGCCGGAGCACATCACGGCGAAGCACACCAGGAAGGTCAGGAAGTGCTTGCCGAAGGCCTTGTGTACGTAGAGGGCGGCGCCAGCGGCCTGGGGGTACTTGGTGACCAGCTCCAGGTAGGAGAACGCGGTGATCAGCGCGACAGCGAACGCCACGACGAACGGCAGCCACGCGGCGCCCCCGACCTCCCCCGCGACCTGGCCGGTCAACGCGTAGATTCCGGTACCGAGAATGTCGCCCACGATGAACAGCAACAACAGCCCCGGGCCCATCACCCGCTTCAGTCCGGGCTGGTCGTCGGCGTTCGTCTCGGGCGGGGTCGGTAAATCCGTCGAGGACATGGAGTACTCCTTGTGGTGAGGGCGGCCGCGGACCCAGCTGCCTGCTGGCGGTGGCCCCGGTCGGTCTACCCTGATGCGTGAGGCGGGCATTCAACTGCTCGGCGACCGACCGGATTTGAGGCGTCGTCGTCGCGGGGAGTCAGCAGTGGCACGTCGACTGCGGTGAAGGACCCTGCTCTGAGCGGAGCCGGCAGCCGCCGGGGGCGGAGACGGTGAGGTGGGTGAACTCGCCCTGCGGGGCGAGGCCTCCACCGCATCGTGTGGACACCTCGTGATGCGCAAGCCGGCCGCGTACGAGCAGAGCCGATCGACGTCACTCCTCCGGAGAGCGCGGGACTGCAGGGGTGACGCAGCAAGGTACGGGGACGCCCTGTCCTGGACCACCGACCGATGTGACTTACGACTCGGTCGGCGGTAGTCGATCGCCGTCCGAGTCGTGAGGCAGCCTCTGGACGATAGGTGAACCCGCGCCCCGCACACCCGTCAGGGCCTCAAGATCAACCGTTGGCGAGGCGATCAGCCCTTGTCCGGCCACCTGGCATACCGCGCTGCCGGGCCAAGTAGCTGATCATCCCGGCGGAGAAGCCGGTCTTCTTGGCGACCTCGCGGCAAGGGCGTCCGGCGGCCGGTTGATTGCGGAGCCAGTCCAGAGTCGATCTGGCGCCAGCGGGTCGCTTTTCCGACGCACGTCATTCCGTATTCGCGGACAAGGACTTTGACGGCATCGACGTCCACGTCGGCGTGCTCGGCGATCCACTTGAGTGAGCGGTATTCGTCGAGGTAGAGGCAGGCGAGCCGGTCCCTGGGGAGTGCGGCGCGAGCCCGGCAAATGGTCGCTCCTCTCTCCCGCCTCGCGGACCTTCCGGCGGTGCCGGCTGTTCCTGCAGAACGAACCGGACGGCGTTCGTGGCTGACATCCAGGCGGCGGGCTGCCTGGGCTGTCGTCAGGCATTCGTCCCGGATGAGGCGGTGCAGGATGCCCAGGTCGATGTCCCGGAGGTCGCACCCGGAGAGTTGGAGATCGTCCATAATGTCCGTCGGTGGCTGCCAGGTGGCGGGTTCGTCGTAGATGCCCTGCCGGATGAGGAACTCGCAGGCGATTCCTTCGAGCTGGCTCACGAGTGCGGGAGTCAGGTCCGTTTCGAAGGTTCGCAGCAAGGTCCGTGGCTCCTGGGTGGCGGGCGCGTAGGCCGCCGGAGCGAGGGTTGGTGGGAGGCCGCTGAGACGTTCGAACAGCAGCGCTCGGGCGAACTGGTGCCGCCGCACTCCGCCGGCGTCGAATCCGCAGCAGCACCCGCTGCCCTGGCCGCCACCCTCGACTGCCTGGTTGCAGCCCGCGTAGCGGATTGGTGGTCGTACGACTCGAGATCCGAGGACATCGCCTGGGCTCTGGGACCCGCGTTGGCCAGAGCGTGAGGTGGCCGCCCGCCTCGACAATTACGGCAGCCAGCTCCGATGAAGATCAAACCCGCATGTTGATTCTCTGCGAGTCCTCAGGCAGCGAAGACCTGTGAGTCGTCGGCGAATGCCTTGAACTCCAGGGCGTTCCCTGCCGGGTCAAGGAGGAACATCGTCCACTGCTCGCCGGTCTGCCCTTCGAAGCGTAGGTACGGCTCGATGACGAACTGTGTGTGCGCGGCGCGAAGTCGGTCTGCGAGGTTGTGGAAGGCGGGGAGGGGCAGGATCAGGCCGAAGTGCGGTACGGGGACGTCGTGGGCGTCGACCGGGTTGTGGACGCTGTGCGAACGACCTGGTGCGAGGTGGGTGACGAACTGGTGGCCATGGAGATTCCAGTCCACCCAGGTGTCCGAGCTGCGGCCCTGCTCCAGGCCGAGCACCTCGCCGTAGAAGTGGCGGGCGGCCGTCAGGTCATCGACCGGCATGGCCAGGTGGAACCGCGGAGTTGGCGAGTCGAGAACGGTCATGGGTGGCTGTGTCCTTCCTGAACGTGCCCTTGGTGTTACCGGTTTTGACAGGTAGGGAAGAGGAGCGGGTCGTTGGCGGTGACATTGACGTTGTCGGGCTGGGAGGCCGGCGTCGGCGGCCCTGTGGGTTCGCAGTCCGCTGTCTGACGGAGCCCGCGGTCCCAGGCTTCGTGCCAGCGGGCTCGGGAGTGCGGTTGGCCGCTCGGTCAGATGACGAACACCCTCAGACCTGCACCCTCTGCCCTGACAGGCGTTACGGGACAGCCATTAGGGCCCGCAGAGAAACAAGTCGTCGACTCCGGCTCTTGACACCGCAGTTCGCGGGCGTGGAAACCACCACGTTATTTCTCTGCGGCCCCTTAGTCTGACCGGCGGCAACAATAAGAAGGCAGCGGAAAGTCATCATTGTCGACCGTGCCGCACTGCCCTGGAGCCGAAAGACCCAGACGCGGAGCCGACTCAATCGGCTTTCGGGCGGCGGCTCTTGGCGCCGGAAGCCTGGGCCGGAAGCCGGTGATGCCCCGACGCCGCGACGTGTCCCGGGCGAGGGCGCGGCACACCGCCGCGCACGCGCCCCGGTGCCGCTTTGAGCAGTTCACCGTTGAGCAAGACCACCACGCAGCCGCACATGGACAAGCAGTATTCGATCTCGCCCTGAGTGGTGCGGTGACGGGACAGGAGGATCCACGCTGCGCCGTCATCGGCCACAGCTAAGCAGATGGGGCAGCGGTCCGGGGCGGCATCCATCGATTCGGAGAGCATGGACCCAGCCTGATGTAATTGTCTATACCACGACAACCATTACTTCTCTCCGGGAGTATCCCTCCGGCGGCGGATCCCGCTCACGCCACGGCGGACAGCGTGGTCAGCCTGCCGGAGACGTCACACAGCACGCGCCGCTTCCGGGTGCCGGCGGGGTCGGGGGTACCGATGTACAGCCAGCCAAGGAGTTCCTCGCCCTCCCCGAGGTCCAGGAGCTTGCGGGCCCGCGGGGAGTGCACCAACTGGCCGGTGCGCCAGATGCTGCCGAAGCCCCGCGAGTGAAGCAACAGCATCAGCGCATGAGCCATACCGCTCGTCGCGGCCAGTTGCTCCCAGCTCGGGACCTTGTGCTCCCGAACGGGCGTGAAGATCAGGGAGGCCAGTAAGGGGGCCCGCTGAATCTTTGCGATGACCTGGGACCGCCGGTCTTCCCCCGCTTCCTCGGCGAAACAAGCCCCCAGGGCATCGCGGTCACCTCCCCGGAGCAACACCCACCGCCAAGGGCGCAGCAGCCCATGGTCGGGCGCGGCGGCCGCCACTTTCAGAAGGTAGGTAAATTCGTTGTCGTCGGGTGCCGGATCGAGCAGCACATGCTCGCTTCGGCGGGTCAGCATTGCCGTGGTGACATCCATGGCTTCTCCCTTTCCCTTTGTGCGTTCGAAAGCTTTCGACCCTCACTCCACGAGTTCCGTCTTCCCCGTCCCGGTCCGTGAAGCCGTTGAAGCTGTCCCTTCGAGTCACCCTGCTTCTCCTGATGCCATACGCCTCGGCCGGCGTGCCGTCCTGACCGACCAGGCGCTGGCGGCAACGACCAGGGCTATCGCGCATCCTTGCCGTACGGTGATGTGCTCGTGCAGCAGAGCGACCCCCACACCGGTGCCCACCGCCGGGCTCAGCGACAGCAGAATTCCGAACGCTCGCGCGTCGATACGACGCAGCGCGATCATGTCCAGCGAGTAAGGAAGGAGCGAAGAGAGCAGCGCGACAACGAGCCCTGTGACCAGCACTGCGGGATTGCGCACCACGGCGCCGCCCTGTAGGGCGGCTGCGGCGGGGGCCAGCAGGCAGGCGCCGACAGCCAAAGCGATGGTAAGACCGCCCCAGTCGTCAAAGAGGCGCCCCACCTTGCGATTGAGCAGTACGTAGGAGGCCCTGCAGGCGGCCGCCAGCCCTCCCAGCAGGAGACCGCTCACCGGGAGCGAGCCTCCGGGCACAGCAAGCAGAACCACGCCCGCAACCGCCGTCAGCGCGCAGACGACATCTCTCATATGCCGGGACATGGCGACTGCCACGGCCATGGGGCCAAGGAGCTCCACGGTCGAGGCGATGCCGATCGGCAAGTACTCAATGGCGGTGAAATAGGCGACGTTCATCCCTGCGAAGACCACGCCGAGCGCGATCGCAGCGCGCCACTGGTGTGCTGCGATCGCGCTCGGACGCGGACGAACGAGCGCCCAGAGAATGATGGCGGAGAACAGCAGACGCATACCGGCCAGAGCAATGGCGCCGACTTCATCGTAGGCCGCCTTGGCCACGGCAGCCCCCAGCTGCAGACTGCTGATCTGTGCGAGTACGAACAAGGGGGCAAGCCTGCTGCCGTGAGGGGTTTGTTGACCTGTATGCGCCTTCAAGGTCGCTCCGAATTCTCCACCGTGGGGCGAAGGTGTGGTTCAGACCAGTCGCCGGCGCGTCATCTCCGCCGCGACGCCTCGCCAATAGTCGACGGTAAGGTTCACAAAACCTGTGAAGCCTTCGGTCACGACAGCCAAATCGTCCTCGTCACGGCAGACCGCGGCCGCGGAGATCGCCGCCTGAGCCTTGTGGTCCTTCTCGGCCTCGCCGATGTGCACGTAGAAGTACTCACACGCCTCATGGAACTCGTCGTCGGACGAGTAGACCTTCTTGTAGTTGCGCACACCCTCGTAGAGCCGTGTGAGCATCGAGTAGGCGAGGTTTTCCTGGGCCAACAGGGCACCCTGAACGGTTCGCTGGTCATCGGACTCGAACAGTGCACGCTGCCCGGAGCTGAAGGCGCTCGTCGTGGGAAGAGCGGGAACGGAACGGATCTCCTCGGCCGAGACCGATGCGCCGTTGAGCCGCGAGAGCAGGTCCGCGAGGAAGGATTCCAGAAGAACCAGATGAGCCTTCGATACGTCACCGTTGCCGTACTCGGAGTACAGGTTCTTCACGCACTCCACACGCGCTTCGAGGTCGCTCGTGTTCAGTACCGACAGAGCCACCATCACGCTGGTGTTCACGGTACGAGCCAGATACTGCTCGGCGAACACACTGACCTCGGGAAAGGTCAGCGGCCCACCCATCCAACGGTCGTAGAACTCGTTATTCAGCGCCTCACTGGTATGCACCGAGGCGGCCAGAGCCTCCACCGACTTCTCGATGGAAGTACGGGCGTTTTCCTGCGTGAGAACGGTCATGAGGTTTTGACTCCCACTCTGGTGGACTGACTTCTGCAGCTACCAGGACGCCAACCATCAACCACTTCGGCAAATAGGTCGACGGCCCGAGATCACGATGCTGTAATTGCGCTATGCACTTCAACCATTACGGCGGTGAATCTGCCCGCCTGGCAGCGGAGTTGGCCAACAGCGCCTCACCGTGGGAGCCCCGCGAGCTGCAGCCGATCCTGGAAACTCACGGCGTCGCAGGGTGCGTTCTCACCCCGGCACAGACAGCGGAAATTTGGGACTGGAGCCGACGGCTCGCCGCGTGCTTCGGCGAACAGCCACTGGAGCAGCGCTGTGCAGAGATCAACAAGCTCCTGACCGATGCGGCGAGCCGGCCCTACATTTCCCTGCACGACGGCACCCCTCATATGCACTACAGCGCTCAGGGTGCCGATCCGGCGGAACACATCAAGGCGGTCACCGCAGCGGGCCTTTCCTACGTTGCCTGCTTCGCGGGCCCTGACAGGCTGGGCCGATGCGCACGCGGGACGTGCGGGTGGGCGTTCGTGGATACATCCCGAAATGGACGGCGCCTCTACTGCTCGGTCAGGTGCGCAAACAATGATGCGGTCGCGCGGCACCGTGCCGCCTGCTCCGACCGCCGTTCGGTGTGCTGACGACCGCTGATGCCCTTTGCCGGGAAACCAACGGGGGGTCACCCGACAAGGAAGAGGCGGTCACTCGACAAGATCGATGGGAAAGCAGCCGGCTGGAGGCGTAGTCACCCTTCAATGCATGCATGCATGCATGCCGAGGGGAGCCATTGCGCCCCGCCTCGGCACCTGCCCCAACACCGGGAATTTCTGGATCACTCACCGCTATTCCGTATGACTGGCTTCAATGCTTCGCGCAAACCTCAACAACTGATCCGCGTAAGCCTTCGCGGCCCAAGCCACAGTTGCGGCACGGTGCTTCGGCACACCGGCAGCCAGCCGATGCCATTTCCCTTCGTCGCCGACAGCGTGTCGCAAAATCTGCAACAGGGACCGCCCAGCATCCGTGCGCATGGAAGGGTCCCGTAGCATACGCTCCACAGCGGATCGAAGGTCATCCGAGAGAACGGATACAGCACCGCGGCTCTTGTCCTCGTCGAGCGCATCAACTTCACTGCCGGATTTCACATGCCGTGGCGCGGCAGCACGCTGACTGTGTGGCAGTGGATCCTTCCCCGCACGGACCCGGTCCCGTACATCTTTGACCGTGGCGATGCTGATCCCGGCCTGCTCGGCAATCTCTTTGAGAGTGCTTTCAGGCTTGGCCTCGATCAGCCGACTGGCCCGTACACGCCCTTCGGCCGGGTGCAGAGGCCGGGCACGCCCATCGCGGCCTACCCGCTTTTTCAACTGCCCGGTCTGGGCAGTTGAACGTAATCGCACAGCCGAAACGCTACCTGCCCCAAGTCCGGTGGCCTGTGCGATACGCCGGTCCGACCACTCCGGGTACGCGTCGATGATGCGTGCCGCTGCGCTGACCTTGTCGGCCCGGCTGAGCGGAAGGCCGTGCGCGGCATTCAGCTTCACAGACAGAACGAAGGCTGCTTGCTGGGAACCGTCAAAGAAATGGACCGGGACACGGTCCTCGTTCTTCAGCTCGGCGGCCCGCAACCGATGCATGCCATCGATCACACGCATCGTCGACCGCCTGACGAGAATGGGTGGAAGTTCGCCAGCCGTTTCGGCAAGCTGCCGTACATGTTCTTCGTCTTCGCCTTCCAGGCGAGGGGAATCGGACGGAAGCAAGGCCGAGATCGGCACCATCTCGACCTCTGTGCGAAGGGGCCCCTGCGCGTTACCGGAAACATCCACCTCCCCCGTGTGTGCCGGCAAGACCGTATGGGAAGGGCAAGGTTTCACGTCATCACTCCGACTGCCCTCAAAGATGCCCACCGAGCGCCTTTCCTCTCCGAGCGCTGCCGGGAAAAGGCAGGAGACTGAGCTATACGACCGGAATACCAACTGGACATCCCTTCTCGTTGTGCGCAGCCTGGGCGAGAGTCGCACCATGGGACGCGGCGTCCTCGCCAGTGATCTGCGAACACATGGCCCGAACCTGGTGTTGCTATTCGACTGATCGTGATGGCGCGGTGACGGGCCACCATGTGCCGTGCTGCCAGCGCCACTTCTCAGCAGGGCCCTACGAACGTCTGAGACAGGAGGTACCACATGAAGATTCGCAGGTCGGCTCCGTGGGGTTAGACCAGAACTGGCAGCGGCTTGGAGTCTGTGCGCGTTATCAGGCCGTGCAAGCAGAAGAAGGACGCAATCAGCCGCAGTCCGCCACCCGGGGGGACCTCGCAGTCAGGAATGTCAAAACACGCTTTCAGCACGTGATGCTGCCAGCGCTTCGGCAGCGGGGAGCTGAGCAGCCGCTGCACACCACCGCTTTGTTGGGTAGGGCTACGCAATGACCTGTTTACCTCGATATCACTGCGGAGCCGGGGCTCGTACGGGCGGATAGCCGCGGTGCAGTAGTCGTGCTCTGTATCCACGGAGCGAATCAGTCGCTCCGGGGTCAACGTAGGTAGCCATAAGGCAACTTGGTAGCGCTCTGTGAACCATCGGAGGTCAGCGTGGAACCGGTCGCGTGAGGGGGCTGCCAGGCTCCGCAGGTCCTGGTCCAGCCCGAGGACAGAGACAACAAGCGGGAGAAAGTCGGTGCTGAAGCCGCGCGGCGAAGCGAGCGTGAGCAGCACACGGACCGGCTTCTTGAGTCGGGAGAGCGTCCGGCTTCGCCAGCGGGCGAGCCCCGGTATTCCGTCGCAGCTTCGGAGCAATTGCAGGCTGAGCAAGACCTCCCCATGCAGGCCAGGCCGATCCTCGGTATGCGTCCTGGCGAGATCTTCCACGCCGAAGTACCCACGCACAGTCATCCGCGCCCCCGTTTCCGCTGATCAGTTCACTCTCTGGTTGGCGGTGGCCCAAGGCTTGTGCTGCTGGGCGGGCAACCTCGCATGATGTGACACGGTCGTTCCTCTGTGGATGCCCTGAACACAGAGTGAGCCTCGTTCTTCACAGGGCTGGTCCGTGCGGTTCGCCTGCCGAGACTTCGGTGTCTTGTTGCCCTGCTCGTACTGGGAGTTCCCTCGTTGCAGACGCTCCAGTTCATCACTTGCGCCAGCCGGCGCGCAGCCCGCACGACGCCCGCTGGGCACCCGGCTCGCCGGGGCGGCGATCTCCTCATTCCTGAGGTCCTTTTCGACCTCAATGATCACCTTGCCCGTCTCGGCCACAACCTCCGCCCCTAACTGAACTACAGCTCGTTCCTTCGACGCTTCTCCACCGTGACTTCCGGCTCCCCCGTGGCCGCGGTCTTCATCCCGCGAGGGATCGTAGGGCCGGCATGTTCCTGGGCATCGCCCTCATGGCAGCGCTCCGCCTCCTCCACGCAACGAGCTCTGAGCGGTCGGCACCACGTAACGCCGCACGCCCTGATGAACCTGCAAGCACATCAACCCGCACGAGCGGCCCACCGCCACGGTGTTCATTGTAGCTAACGTGATCAACCAAGTCAGGACCCTAGCTTGGGAGTTGATGCGGTACAACAACTATCCAGACAAGCTGACGATGAGCGCTCTCACCATGGTTCCGCGGGCAGGAACGACCGCAGCGTCATCGACAGGGTTCGGACCGCCCTACAGCCTGTGCGCGCCCACCGGCAACAGGCTGGCGCACCGTCGGGGCACCTGCCCGAACTGGCAAACCGCAGACCCCACGAGCAGACAGACCGTGAGCGAACAACTACGATGACCGGCCGGGGGCAACTCATCACTTCCAATGGATGCCGTGCACTTCATGATGCGAGAGAGGTCTCGACACGGGTGCCTTGCATAGGGGGTTAGGCGATGAACGGCGACGAGATCAGTGCGTCCCGACGTCAGCTGTCCATGGCAGAGAAGCTCGATCATTTGCTCAAGCTTCGCGCCAAGCCGGACAAGGATGACAAACCGTCCTACAAGGCGATGGCAGCTGAAATTGCCGCGCAGTCGGGCGAGACGTTCTCCGGCGCATACCTATGGCAACTGCATCGTGGCGAGCGCGCCAATCCGACATTGCGGCATCTGGGCGCTCTGGCCAGGTACTTTGATGTACCTGTGTCGTATTTCACGGAAGATGACGTGGCCCGAAGAGTGATTGACGAGGAAGACCTGGCCCGCCGTGAGTTGGATAAGTCCATGACCGAGGCCGGGGTAAGTGCGGTCTATCTACGCGGCGATCTCTCTGCCTTGTCCCCGGAGGGGAAACGGATGGCTGCGGACATGATCCGCCAGATTCGCGAACTGGAGCAAGGCGCGAAACTGCCTCCGGCTCCGCCACGCGCATGAGCTCGCCTGACGACCGGATGCGGCTCGGGTACCAGGTCATGTGTCCTCCTGCCCCGACAAGCCCTGGAGATTCGACTGAGATGCACTGGAGGCGTTTGCGCCGCCGTTGCCAGAAGGTGATCGACGGCATTCCTTTACCTGAGCCTTTCTCCGCAGAGGAATTATGCAGTCGGCTCGCCGTGGAGCGGGACCGCCCACTGCACCTGCTCCCGTTACCCACTCCAACGGTTCCCGGCACACCGTCGGGTATGTGGCTGGTTGCCGAGCGCGGGGACTACATCTTCTACGACTCGCAGACCAGCCTTCTGCATCAAGAGCACATCATTGTCCACGAGATCGGACATATGGTGTGCGGTCACCAATCAGCGGGCAATGACCAGCAGCTGTACCGGATGATCGACATCGCGGACCCTGAGTCCATCCGGCAAGCGCTACCCCGCATCCGGTATTCGGATGAGCAGGAACAAGAAGCGGAGATGATCGCCAGCCTTATCCTGGAGGCTGCCGGCCGTGTTCCTGCCCCGACACTCCTGTCCGGGATGCTGGGCGGGCTGGAGTCCGCCATGGGCCTGCGGACAGGCCGACATCCAGGAGCATCATGCCACCGTGGATAGAGGCCGCAGGCATATCCGCTCTGTGGATCGTGGCGCTGGCCCGCGCACCACAAGGCATCCGCGACCGGGACCAACGGCCTCTGTGGTTCGCGATCATCATGATCGCTCTCGCGATGTCGACGCACCTCGAACCTGTCACCGCTGCGCTGGCACACGTGACCCCAGGCGCGCACTGGATCGACATGGCCACGCACCTGTTCGGCATCATCGATGCAGCTGCGGTGCTGTGGTTCATCTGTGGTGCCGCAGGACGGCGCCGTCACACCGCCCTGGTGTTCGGTGCCGCCCTCACGATCATGACCATTCTGGTACTTCTGGACGCCACCGCTCCCTCGCACACCCGCAACGTGATCGCCCCCTCATCGGCGGCCCCGAGCGTTCCGGATGCCTACTGGTGGGTCTTCTTCTTTTCACACTTGGTCGCGGACAGTATCTGCGGGTTCGTGTGCTGGAGCTACGGCCGACCCGGTACTCCGCGTCTGCTGCGATATGGATTGCGCCTGTTCGGCACCGGCATGTTCCTGGCAGACCTTCTGTGGGTTCTTAAACTTGCCTATCTCCATACGCGCTCGACAGCCTTCGCCCCACTGTTCTCGCCCGTCACGGGAATCGAAGCCCTGTTCATGGCCGTGGGGGTGGCGCTGCCTCTCCTGGCCCAAGTACGCGATCGCTGGCGTGACGGGAGCTCGTATCGAAGTCTCGCCCCCTTGTGGCTGGACCTCACCACTGCGACCCCCGACGTCATCCTCGGACCGGGCCAGCGCCTTCAAGGCATGGTGATTCCCCTCCAGCTCCGCCTGTATCGGAGAGTGATCGAGATCAGGGACGCGATGATCGTGCTACGAAACTACGTCACTCCATCCGCCCTCGACCTGGCGCACCAGCACATCACCAACCATGCCGTCCCCTTGCACTTGGGCGACGCTCACATAACCGCCTGCTGGCTCACCGCCGCCCTGCAGGCGAAAGAAACGGGGATGGTTCCGCAGCCCCAGACAGCCAACCTCGCCGGTCCCAGCACAATCGATCTCACCAACGAAATCGATCACCTGCTTCAGGTCGCGGAAGCCTACAAGTCACCAGCCGTCCGTGCTTACAGAGCATCGCTCGCCGACACGATCTCATGAAGGGAAAGAACCATGCTGGTCGCTTTTTCTCTCACTCCCCTGGGCGTGCAAACAGCCGTCGCTGACTACATCGCCGACGCCGTAAGAGTCATCCGTGATTCCGGCCTTCCGAACCGGTCGGACTCCATGTACACAATGATCGAGGGTGAGTGGGACGAAGTCATGGACGTGATCAAACACGCAACCGAAGCCGTCGCTGCCAAGGCACCCCGCGTCCAACTCATCGTCAAAGCAGACATCTGGCCCGACATGCCCAACCCTCTCGATGGGAAGATCGCGCTCCTCGAACAGCACATCGCCGAAGCCACCCAGGACTGATCCTCACCCACCCCATAGCCCCACCAACGATCCACTGGCACCCGCGCCGCCTGCAGGCATCCATCCCACCCGCCCCAGCCACCGCCTTCGCGCAGATGCTGCCGTACTCCCCGACCTGCAGCAGGACCAGCCCCTCCACTCTGGAGGCAGCGAAGCCGGCCAACAACAGGACCACGGAGCTGCACACCGGCACTGTCGTCCCACTGGGACATCGAGGACACCGTCCGGGACGTGATCCACCGGTTCAACGAGATCGGGCTGTCCTGCCTGGGCCCCTGGGAGAAGCCACTTGAAGGCCAGGTCATCGCCGCCTCCAAGGGCAACCCCGGAAAATGGCCGAAGGCCATCGACGACTCACTCACCTTCGCCCTCGCGCTGTAAGGAGCAAGGGCGTCTCCGTCCCAGACATCGCGAAGAAGCTCACCATCAAGACCGCGAAGAACGCGGGCTCCATCGCGGTGATCGTGTAGGCCACGGCATTGGCGAGAATCCGCTCGGCCAGACTGCGGACGGGAACCGCATCGCGCAGCAGCAGGGCGATTTCACGGTCCCACAGGTCGCCTTGCGAGCCGGGGCTCTCAAAGACGTTGTAGGTGCACTCCTTGACGTGCGCTCGTACCGCGTTCAGGAGTGCCCGCGGGTCGCGGCACTCCGTACGACTCGGGGTGTCGAGCAAGGCGGTCATGTGGTGGTGCTCCTCTCGATCGTTTCGAGTGGTGCAGGACCTGCCGGGGTTCAGCATGCGTGAACGATCTGGGACCCGGCAGGGGCATAGGTGCCCGGCCCCGGCGGCGCGACGGTCCTGCCGTGAATCGCGCGCCGTACGGGGGTCCGGGGCCGGGCCATCGTTGCCGTCCGGGGCGGTAGGGGCGTGGGAAGGTCACCGCGGGACGGAGTGGGATGGCGCGGATCAGGGGCGTTCGCCGTACCGTTCGGTGTGCGGCATCGCACGGCCAGCCGCGAAATCCTCGGGCACCACGTCCGGTCGCTCAACGGCCACCGGCGCCGGGGCCGCGAGCTGTGGGACGAGGATCATCGCGGGCGGCGCGATACCCATCGCACCGAGGGCCAGTACGGCCAGGCCGGGACGGGACGGCCGGTCGGTCGCAGCGGGCCGGCAGCTCACGGCTGCACCCACTCACCACGGCGAGCGACGATCTCCAGCAACAGCGGCGAGCACGGCCACGGCGCCCCGCCACCGTGGCGGGACCGCAGAACCGGCACAGTGCCGCGGACATCCGTCACGACCGCCTCACAATCGCAGGCGGTGTCTCGTACGAGGTCCCCCGCCTCGGGGGGCCGCTGGCCGGTCACCGTGCGGCCTCGATCTCGGCTGCCGTAGCCAGCCGCAGGGAGCCCGGCTCCGCCTGCCACGCGGGCGCGCTGCCGGTGAGCGGGACGACCAGGGCCACCGCAGCGCCGAGCTGTTCGCGGGGGTACGCCTCCGGGTCAGCGATCCGGCCGACGGCGTGGGCCACGACGTCGAAGACGTAGGTGCCCGGTTCGAGTGCGGTGGCTGTCTGCTGCTCCTGAGATGCGCTCTTAGTCATCGCCGCCTCAGCGGGTGCATGGTTTCGGCGCCCCGCCGTGCCCTCGGGGGACGGAGGCACGGCGGGGCCGTACTCGACAGCTAACGCCGTTCCAGTGCCGGGGAGTTAGGGGATTGTGGCCGCCTTCGCGATGTTCCCCCTAGGTGGTTTTGACGTCTCAATTACCTGACGGTGAGTGCACAGGGGTCTACCGTGCGGTCATGGACACCACGCGCAACACGGCGCTTGAGGCGTGGATGGACGAGCACGGCCACAGCGCCAACAGCCTCGCCCAGGCCCTGAATTCAGCCCTGGAACGCCTCACCGGACGGGTTGGCCGGTTCGACGGCCGCACGGTCCGGGACTGGCGATCTGGACGCGTCCGCTGCCCCAACGCGGCCACGCGGCGGGCGCTAGAGGATGTCACCGGACTACCTCCTGCCGACCCAGGGTTCGTGCCACGGGGCCGGGCTCCGTCCACCGCCGCACCGCAGGAGGACCCCATGCAACGCCGCACCATCGTCGCCGGCGGAATCGCGGCAGCCGTGGCAGCCGCCACTCCCGGCACCGCATCGCCCCGTCGCATCGGCATGAGCGACGTCGACCGCATACAGAAGCGCTTCGCCGAGATCGTCGCCAGCGACCACCGCCACGGCGGACAACTCGGTATCGAGCAGCGCGCCGCCGCACTCGCCGACGCGGCGCTGAACCTTCAGAATGCGGGCATCGCCACCCAGCGCGTCCGCAGCAGCCTCTACGGTGCCGCCGCCTCGTTCCGCTCTTCCGCGATGTGGGCGGCGATCGATGGCCGCCGCTACAACGACGCCATCGGGCACATGCGCGAGGCGCAGGCCCTCGCCGAACTCTCCGGCGACCAGACGATCAAGTTCCGCATCTGGTCCCACGCGGGCACCCTGTTCCGGCACATGGGGCGCCCCGCCGACGCCTTCGCCGCGAACAACGTAGCCCGCAACCTGCACATCACCCGCCGCGACCCCCTGTTCGGATCCCTCGGCATGGCCCGGCAGATGGCCATTGAGGGAATCGCGCAGGACCGCAGCGGCCTACGCCGCACATTCGACCAGGCGCAAGACGCCATGCACCGCGCCGACCCAGCCGCCTGCCGGCCCGTCTGGCTGCGCGCCTTCTACGACCAGGCCGAATTGCACTCCCTTGCACTCTCAGCCCATCTGTCCCTCGGCGACTACCCCGCCGCCGAGTACCACGCACACCGCTGCCTGGCCGCCCTGCGACCGCACATGCGCCGCTCCAAGGCCATCGCCACCAGCCGCCTCGCACATGCCCAGCTCGCCCAGGGCGACGCCGACGCCGCCACACACACCGCGATGTCGGTTCCCTTCGACGCCGCTACCCAACATGATCGGGTGTCGCGCATGCTTCAGGAATTTGGGGCTGCACTGCGCGCCACCGCGCCGGGAAGCTCCAGCACACACACCTGGACCGAGCACACCGCCGCTTGGAGAGCCACCACATGACCACAGCACCCGTCACCGACCTGCGTACCGAAACCACGCTCGACGTCATCCGCGGCGATCTCCTGGACGCGTACGCCGACGTCCGCGCCCCACTCCTCCACCTGCCGAACTACGCCGTCACCGTCTTCGGTGAACGCCTGGACCGGCACGGCACCGAGCCGGGATTCGTCGCCGTCCTCGCGTACGCGGACGGGCACCCGGTCGGCTACGCCTACGGCAACCAGATCGAGGACGGCGACCGGTACTGGCAGCGCACCAGCCCGGCGCCGGCGCCGGAGTACACCAGGCGTCCGGCCGTGGCCCTGAAGGAGATCGGTGTACGTTTGGGGTGGCGGGGAACGGGCACCGCGCGGCGCATCCATGACGCGCTCCTCGCCGAGCGGGACGAGCCGTACGTGACGCTCATGGTCAACCCCCTCGCCGGCGACGGGAAGGTGCACCACCTCTACCGGTCATGGGGGTACGAGGACATCGGGCACAGCCAGCCGTCACCGGCCTCACCAGCGCTCACGGTGATGATCCGCACCACCCACTGACCACCGCTTCACCACGGCGGCCCGCTCCTCCCCCGACCCGTGCGTCGCCTCTCCCGCACGCGCTTGGCTTGAGTTTTCACCTCTGACTACGTGTTGAGAGTTGCTGCGCCGCACGAATGGGCAGGTCGCATTGCTCTCAATCCCGGTTCTTCCCCCTCGACGAGGGTTTCGGGACACCGGCGGTGGGGCGCAAGGTCTGCCGGTGTTCCATAACGCCTGTCCCGGCTCATGGGACGCAGCCACTATGGCCGACCGCTCCTCACGGACCGGCGGGCGTCTAATGACCTGCGTGCTGCCCGTGCGAGGTCTCGGGCTGCCGTATCCACGCGGCCAGTAGCCGAAGCGCCTCTTCGGAGCTGGAGCCTGCCTCGGCGGTGTAGACACTCAGCCGCTGGTCCGGGTCGGCGGGCAGGGTGAGGGACTCGTAATTGAGGGTGAGCGGGCCGACGATCGGGTGGTGGAAGTGTTTGCTGCCATGCGTGTGCCGATACACGTTCTGGTCGGCCCACCAACGGCGGAAGTCCTCATCCGTGATCGAGAGTTCGCCGACGAGTTCGGCCAGCAGTGGATCGTGGGGATGGCGTCCGGCGTCGCGCCGGAGCGAGGCGACAATGTCCTGGGCGTGGGTGTCCCAGTGGGTATACAGCGAGCGGGCGGTCTCGTCGCAGAACATGAACCGCACCAGGTTCCGCTCGCGGTGCGGCAGCGCGTCGAAGTCGGTGAGCAGCGCACGTGCCATCTGGTTGGACGCAAGTACGTTCAGTCGCCGCCCCAGCACAAGGGCGGGGGTGTGCTCGAGGAGCCGGAGCAGGTCGCGCAGCCCCGGGCGGACCGGCTGCGGACGCGTCGCCGTGCGGCGGGGCCTGCCTGCGGCGGGCTTGGCGAGCTGGAACAGATGGGTGCGTTCGACGGGATCGAGGCGTAGCGCGCGGGAGATGGCGTCCAGCACGGTCTCGGAGACGTTCAGTCGGCGTCCGCGTTCCAGGCGTACGTAGTAGTCGACGCTCACGCCCGCCAGTTGCGCGACCTCTTCGCGGCGCAGTCCTGGCACTCGCCGAGAGCCGCCGTCGTCGGACAGGCCCGCCCGGCGCGGGGTGATCCGTGCCCGCCGAGAGCGGAGGAACTCACCGAGAGCTGTGTTGCGGTCCATGCTGTTCACGATACGGCCCAAGATCGCCCCGACGGCCCGCGAAAGAGGGACTGGCAGTCCCCCGGTCCGGCTGTCCCCGGGGCGAAGCGGACCCCCCGGAAGTCGATCAGCAGCCGATTCCGGTGCTGAAGTGGAACGTGTCGAGACCGGCCAGGGAATCACCGCCATCCGAGAACGCCCCGCCTAGACCTCTGCGCGCCCCCACAGCCAGCACGCGC
>NZ_JBEZJZ010000090.1:0-34095 GCF_040651455.1 Streptomyces sp. NPDC048483 | reverse complement strand
GCCACGATCACCGGCTTGGCGTTCCTGCGGCACATCTCCACCAGGCGCTTCTGCACCATCGGGACCTTCTCCAGCGGATACTCCACCGCCAGCCGGGGTGGCGGCCGCGCCGTCGGTGTGCAGGGCGCGCAGCAGGGCGTCGCGGGTGTGCGCGACGGTCGGCTCGGGAAGCCGGGCCTCCACCAGCGCTCGGGCCTCGACCGACTCCCCCGGCACGGTGGCGCTCTCGGCGCGGAACAGCCCGCGCCGCTCGTCGGCGGTGACGGTGGTGGCGGCGCCGAGGAAGCGCACGACTCCGGCGCGGGAGAGCGCGAGCAGCTGCCGCAGGCGTGGGCCGGGCGGCCCGGAGGCGAGGTAGCTGAAGAAGCCGTGCCACCAGGGGCCGCGGTCGCCGATGCGTATCAGCTGGCCGTAGACGGACAGCAGCGCGAGGAAGACCGCCAGGTCGGGGCTGTGTGCGGGGTCGTGGCGGCGTGCGAGGTCGGCCTCGATCCAGCCGCGCAGTCCCTCTTGCAGGGCGTCGCCGTCGGGGTGGCGGACGCCGGTCAGGGGGTGGTCGAGGGCGTCGAGGTCGAGGCGGTCGGCAGGGTCGGGGACGGCGGTGCTCACCAGGGCCTGGAGTGCGGCGCTGCCGGGGTCGGCGGCGGCGTATTTCTCCTCGAAGTCCGGCCGGTTCATCCGGGTGCGGTCGGGGTGGGCGGTGAACAGCCGGTGGTAGTGGGCGAAGCCCAGTTCCTTGTCGATCAGCGGCCAGATGTCGCGGCGGAAGTCCAGCTCTCCGGGCCGGGCGAGCAGCTCGTCGACCTGCTCCGGTCCGAAGAAGCGCGGCACCGGCGGCCGTTCGCCGTCGAGCTCGTAGCCGATCTTGGAGTGGTACGGGACGCCGCGCCGCGACCCGACGTGCAGGACCGGCTCGCGTCCCGACGGCCGGTAGGTCGGCGTGCCGTCGGCGCCGGCGGTGTAGGTGCCGCCGCGCCCCTCGGTCAGCAGCACCATCAGGTCGATGAAGGCCAGCCCGAAGCCGCGGACGAGGACGGGCTCGCCGGGGCGCAGCGCGCTCAGATCGGTGTCGGCGGTGAAGGCGGGCGGCATGTGCGTCAGGCCGTGGCGGGCCGCGAAGGCACTCAACTCCTGTTGGCCGGGCGGGAGTTCGGATTCGAGGTGGCCCAGGGCCAGTACCACCAGGTCGGCGGTGAGCGGTGTCGGGCGGCCCTGAAGCCACACCTCCTGGCGGCCGTCGCGCGGTCCGGTGACCCGTACGGCTTTTCGGCGGTGCTCGTGGACGGCGATGCGTGGCGGCAGCGCGGCCACCGACTGCTCGTACACCCAGCCCAGATAGGCGCTCTGCAGCCGCCGGGCGGGGAAGTCGCGGGGGCCGAGCGCGGCGATGGCGTCGGCGAGGCCGGGCGTCGTGGGGGTCTCCTGGGCCGGGGGAAGGATCTCGCCGGCCCGTACCGCGTCGGCCCATTCGGCGAGCGAGGGGCCGGGCCGCACGGGGCCGGCCAGTTCCACGCTCTCGTCGGTGAACATGGTGACGTCCTCTGCGGTGGAGTTCATCCACAGCAGCAACGACTGGTCGGCGCGCCAGATGCGGCCGCCACCGGGCGGGTAGGGGTCGACGAGGTGCAGGTCAAGGGGCTGGTCGCCGTACAGCTCCGGGGCGTTGGCGGCGATCCGCTCGACCAGTCCGGTGCCCCGCGGGCCGGCGCCGACGATCACCACGGACGGGCGCGCGGCGGGGCTCATCGGGCACCGGCCGTGCCGCGGGCGTAGTGCCGCTCGACGAAGTGCTGGCCGACGCTGAGGACGGAGGTGACCGCGATGTACCAGAGGGTGGCGACCATCAGCAGGGGGATGACCTGGTAGGTGCGGTGGTAGACGAGCTGGACGGAGTAGAGCAGGTCCTGGACGGCGATGACGCTGACGATGGAGGTGCCCTTGAGGGTGCCGATCAGCATGTTCCCGGCCGGCGGGACGATCGCCCGCATGGCCTGCGGCAGCACGATCCGGCGCAGCCGCCGTCCGGCGCCGAGCCCCAGCGACTGGGCGGCCTCCAGCTGCCCCTTCTCGACGGAGAGGATCCCGCCGCGGACGACCTCGGTGGCGTAGGCGGCCTCGTGCAGGGTGAGGCCGATGACGGCGATGGTGACCGGGCCGAGCAGATTGACGGTCTTGATGCCGAGGACCGTCGGGTACAGCGCCCCGATGTTGAACCAGAACAGCAGCTGCACCAGGATCGGCATCGACCGGAAGAGCCAGACATAGCCCCAGCTGACGCCGCGCAGCACGGGGTTGGCGGACAGTCGCATGGTGGCGAGCAGGGTGCCCAGCGCGAATCCCAGCACCATGACGACGGCGGTCAGCCACAGGGTGAGGCCCAGGCCGCGCAGTACGGCGGTGGTCAGGAAGTAGTCGGCGACGACGTCCCACTGGAAGGCGTCGTTGCGGACGACGGAGAGGACGGCCAGTGCCAGCAGGGTGAGGACGACGGCGGCCGCGGCCCGCTGTCCGGTGCGGCGGCGGGGGACGATGCGCAGGGTGGTGGTGGGGTCCGTACGGCCGGGCGGGGCCAGGGCCGGTTCGGCGAGGGTGTCAAAAGACATGCGAAGGCTCCGTGGATTCAGTGATCGCACACGGGAGTTGAGCGCCTTCACACAGGCAGAGCGCGTTACGGGGAACGCATCCGGTCGCGCCCCTCAGCACGAACCGGCCCTTGAGGCTATGGGGTGAACATGGCTGGTTGTCAAGGCTGTCCACACTGTGGGCGGTGCGCCGGAGCCCGGTTGACGCGGAAACGGATGCCTGTTCCACTTAGCCGCATGTACTCATGGCAGCGGCTGGTCACCCGCGACCACATCGACTTCGGTCGTGTGTGGTCGTCGTCCTGTTGAGCTGACGCCCTGCCCTGAAGCCCGTCGCCCCTGAGGCCGGGCCGTTTCGCGGTTCTTCTCCCGTCACCGCGCCTTCACACCTCGCGCCGCCTGCGGTGCACCCTCCCCTCGCTTGGCACGTCTGCTGCCTCCTGTGCTTTCTCCTCATCCCCGCTCAGAGAAGGGCGCGGTATGCGCTTCGGCGTCATGACCTTGATCGATAATGTCCCGGATGCGCTGTCCGGGCGGCTGCTGTCCCCCTCCGAACGTCTCCGTGAGGTCGTTGAACTCGCGGTGCTGGCCGAGGAGTTGGGGTACGACGCCTTCGGTGTCGGCGAGCGGCACGGCCCGCCGTTCCTGTCCAGCTCGCCGCCGGCGGTGCTGGGCGCGATCGCCGCCCGTACTCATCGCATCCGTCTGTTCACCACCGTCACGGTGCTCTCCACCCTCGATCCGGTACGGGTCGCCGAGGACTACGCCACCGTCGACCAGCTCTCCGGCGGCCGCCTCGAGCTGACCATCGGCAAGGGCAACGCCCCCGAACCCTGGCACCTGTTCGGCCGTGATGTGGCCGACCAGTACGCGCTCCAGGAGGAGAACTACGAGCTGCTGCGGCGGCTGTGGAGCGAGGAGAAGGTCACCTGGTCCGGCCGGTTCCGGCCGCCGCTGGAGGAGGTGACCGTACTGCCCCGCCCCTACCAGCGGCCGCCGACCGTCTGGCACGGCAGCGCCACCAGTGAACGCTCGGTGGAGCTGGCCGCGCTGTGGGGCGACCCGCTCTTCGCCGCCAACGCCATCCAGCCGGTGGCCAATTACGCCAGGCTGATCGACCACTACCGGGCCCGCTGGGAGGCGTACGGGCACGATCCCGCGGCCGCCGTCGTCGGCTCCGGCGGCATTCTGTATGCGGCCCCCGACGACCACACCGCCCGCCGCGAGTTCGCGCCGTACTACGAAGCGGCCGTCGCCGCCCGCGATGTGCCCGGCAACAACACACCGTTCCGCACCCTGGACGACGCCGCCGACCACGGCCCGATGCTCGTCGGCTCCCCCGGACGGATCACCGACAAGATCCTGCAGCAGCACTACGCCTACGGCCATACGCTGCAGTTCTTCTCCGTGGAGAGCGCCGGGCTGCCCTTCCACCGCAAGGCCGACGTGCTGCGGCTGACCGCCGCCGAGGTGCTGCCGCAGCTGCGCGCGGAGCTGCCCGACCCGCCGGCGTGGCCGGCCGTCCCCACTCCCGTACTGCCGCCGCTCACCCCGCAGGCCGCCCGGTGACCGCCGCACCCCGGCCACTGTCGGCGACCGGTCCGACGGTGCTGCACACCACCGTCACCGACCCGCTCGCCCGCCCGCTCCTCGATGAGCTCACCCACGAATACAGCACCCGCTACGAACGGCCCGTCGACCTCGGCCTGGAGTACCCGGCCCGGGAGTTCGCGCCGCCGCGGGGCGCTTTTCTGCTGCTCCTGGAGGACGGCGAGCCGGTCGCCGGCGGTGCCTACCGCCGCTATGACCCGCAGACCGCCGAGCTCAAGAGGATCTGGACGCACTCCGCGCACCGCCGGCGCGGCCTGGGCCTGCGGGTGCTCGAAGCCCTGGAACGGGAGGCGGGCGACCGCGGCTACACCCGCATTTTCCTGACGACCGGCCCCCGCCAGCCGGAGGCCAAGGGCCTGTATCTGGCCGCGGGCTACCGCCCCCTGTTCGACCTGACCGCCGACCCGGAGTCCATCGGCCCGCTGCCGTTCGAAAAGCAGCTGACGCACCCGGAGCACCCAGCGCACCTGGAGAACCCGCGCCCATGACCAGAACCACGCCCCGCACCGCCGCACTGCGCGCCGCCGCCCTCCTGGCCGGCGCACTCCTCGCGCTCACCGCCTGCGGCTCGGGCGGTCCGGCGGCCGACGACAAGGCACCGGCGGCCGCCAGGATCCCGACCACGGATGTGGTCTCGGGCATCAAGAAGGACCCGGCCGCCGCGAAGCTGCTGCCCGCCGAGGTCCGCCAACGCGGCACCCTCACCCTCGCCTCCAGCGTCGGCACCCCGCCCGGCACCACCTATCTGGCCGACGGCAAAACCCTGGCCGGCCAGGACGTCGACTTCGCCGACGCGGCCGCCAAGGTCCTCGGCATCCGGCTCCGGCGGGAGGTCGCCGGCTTCGAGGCGATCCTGCCGGCCCTCGGCAGCGGCAAATACGACCTGGGCACCGGCAACTTCGGCGTCACCGACGAGCGGCGCAGGACCATCGACTTCGTCACCTACATCAATGACGGCCAGGGCTTCGCGGCCCGCAAGGACAGCCCGCTGAAGAAGGTCACCTCACTGAAGCAGCTGTGCGGACTGACGGTCGCCACCGGCGCCGGCACCACCTTCGAGGCGACGCTGGAGGAGAACAGGCACCTGTGCAAGGAGGCGGGCAAGAAGCCGTACGACGTCACGACGTACGCCGAGTCGGGTGCGCTGTGGATCTCGCTGCAACAGGGGCGTACCGATGTGGTGATGAGCACCATCAACGGGCTGCGCTACGCGGTGAAGCAGCAGCAAGGCCTGCGCTTCCTCAATGAGTTCAAGCGGCTGGACGTCGGCTTCGCCTTCAAGAAGGGGACGCCGCTGGCGCCCGCTTTCCGGGCGGCGGTCAACCGGCTGAAGAAGGACGGGAGTTACGGCCGGATCCTGAAGAAGTGGGGCACCGGCGCATCGGCAATCGGGACGTCGCAGATCAGTCCGCCGGAGATCAGGTGAGTGCGGGGCGGGCGGACCGTTCCGGTCCGGCACGGGCCGCCCGCCCCGACCGTCACCGCGCCGGCGTCCCCGCCTTGGCCGGGCCGTGCGGCCGTATGCCGCGGTACGGCCCGGCCGGCCGGCGCCGCCCCGTCGGCATCTTCCCTGGTCCCGCACCAGAACCGACCCCCGGGCCGGATCCGATGTGCCGTGACCGCGTGTCGATCTCACCCGGGCATACCGACCGTGATGCCCATCGCACAGTCAGTTTCTTTCCGGGGCGCGGGAACTGACGTCGCGCCACCCTCTTTGCACCAGATGTGTCACGAACCCCCCGTGCGGCGGCTATCCACTTGGCACACCCTCCGCATCATGCACGACGATAGGGGGCGGAACACGGAAAGACGGAACACCACCGCGGGTGAGAGGAGGCGTCAATGGGATCGGTGCGCAAGGCGAGTGCCTGGCTTGGCCTCGTCGACGACAACGATGACGAGCGCTACTACGACGACGACTACGCCGAGGGAGCCGGCTCCGCCGCCCCGGCCGGCAACTCCTGGGTGACCGACCCCCGGGTCCAGGTGGCCGACCGGACCGCGCACGACCAGGGCACCCGTATCGCCACCGTCACCCCGGAAGGCTTCGGCGACGCCCGTGGCATCGGCGAGCTGTTCCGGGAGGGCGTCCCGGTGATCGTCAACCTGACGGCCATGGA
Organism: Streptomyces sp. NPDC048483; assembly: GCF_040651455.1. Taxonomy (NCBI): domain Bacteria; kingdom Bacillati; phylum Actinomycetota; class Actinomycetes; order Kitasatosporales; family Streptomycetaceae; genus Streptomyces; species Streptomyces sp. NPDC048483. Next base: position 27,782 of record NZ_JBEZJZ010000090.1, on the reverse strand, counting down.
CCCCGCCGACGCCAAGCGGGTGGTGGACTTCGCCGCGGGCCTGATCTTCGGCCTGCGCGGTTCGATCGACCGGGTGGCCACCCGGGTGTTCCTGCTCACCCCGCCCGACTACAAGGTCTTCAGCGGGGGGCAGGACGGCCACCGTAACGGGGGGTTCTTCAACCAGAGCTGAGTGGCGTGGTGTGTGTTCCCGGCCGGGGGCCTGGCGGCAGGCCCCCGGTGATTGCCGTCAGAGCCGGGCGGCGGGCCGCTCACCGGAAGGCATCGAGCCCGGTGAGCGCCTTGCCCAGCACCAGCTGGTGCATTTCGACGGTGCCCTCGTAGGTCAGCACCGATTCGAGATTGGTCGCATGCCGCATGACGGGGTACTCCAGCGAGATCCCGTTGGCGCCCAGGATCGTCCGCGCGGTGCGGCAGATCTCGATGGCCTCACGGACGTTGTTCAGCTTGCCGAAGCTGATCTGCTCGGGGCGCAGCCGCCCCGCGTCCATCCGCAGCCCCAGGTGATGGGCCAGCAGGATCCCCTTGTGCAGCTCGACGGCCATGTCGGCGAGCTTGGCCTGGGTGAGCTGGAAGCCGCCGATGGGCCTGCCGAACTGCTCGCGGGTCTTCGCGTAGTCCAGCGCCGCCTCGAAGCTGGCGCGCGCGGCGCCCATGGAGCCCCAGACGATGCCGTAGCGGGCATGGCTGAGGCAGCCGAGGGGGCCGCGCAGGCCGGTGACCTCGGGGAGCACCGCATCGGCCGGCAGCCGCACGTCGTCCATGACGAGTTCGCTGGTCACCGAGGCGCGCAGGGACCACTTGTGCTTGATCTCGGGGGCGGAGAAGCCGGGGGTGTCGGTGGGGACGACGAAGCCGCGGATGCCGTCGTCGGTGCGGGCCCAGACCACGGCAACGCCGGCCACGGAACCGTTGGTGATCCACATCTTGCGCCCGTTGAGCACCCAGTCCGTGCCCTCCTTCTTGGCGTAGGTCCGCATCCCGGCGGGGTCGGAGCCGTGGTCGGGCTCGGTGAGGCCGAAGCAGCCGATGACCTCGCCGGCCGCCATCCGCGGCAGCCACTGCTGCTTCTGCTCCTCGGAGCCGAAGCGCCAGATCGCGTACATGGCGAGTGAGCCCTGGACGGAGACCAGGGAGCGGATGCCGGAGTCGGCGGCCTCCAGCTCGAGGCAGGCCAGGCCGTACTGGACGGCGGAGGCGCCCGCGCAGCCGTAGCCGGTGAGGGACATGCCGAGCGCGCCGAGCGCGCCGAGCTCACGGGCCAGTTCGCGGATGCCCGGCAGCTCACCGTCCTCGTACCACTGCGCGATGTGCGGCAGGACGCGGTCGGCGGCCCACTGGCGGACGGTGCCGCGGACGGCGCGGTCCTCGTCGGTGAGCAGATCGTCGATGCCCAGCGGGTCGGTGGGGTCGAACGGCGGCGTCGGGGACGGCGTTGCGGACATGCGGGGCCTCCGGCAGGTTCAGCGCTCACGCGTAAAACTAGCAGTGGTAGTTATTGCGTCCGAAGGTACGGCCCCCGGTGCCACCCGGGCAAGGGTCACCGCCGCGCGGCGGGGCACGGGAAGAGGAGGGAGAAGGCGTGGGGCGGTCAGCGGGTGGAGCTGGCGGGGGCCGGCTCGCTGTCGCAGCCGGGGCCGGTCGCGCGGTCGCCCGCGGCGGCCTCGCCCTCGGCACGCTCGGTGGAATCCGCGGCCCGGCGCGGCAGGCGCAGCGCGATGCCCGCGCCGGCCATCAGCAGGACGGCGCTGGCGACGAGGGTGACATGCAGCCCGTGGATGAAGGAGTCCCGGGCGGCCACGCGCAGCGCGGCGCGGGCGGAGTCGCCGAGGTCGTCGGCCACCCTGTACGCCTCGCCGAGCGAGTGCGACGCGGCGGCGGCGTCACGGGCGGGCACGCCGTCGACATGGGCCAGGCCCGGCGCATAGGCGGCGTTCATGACGCTGCCGAGCAGGGCGACGCCGATGCCCGCGCCGAGCTGGTAGGAGGTCTCCCCGAGGGCGGCGGCGCCGCCGGCCTGTTCGGCGGGCGCCTCGCTGAGCATCGACTCGTACGCGCCGAAGAGCGTGGACTGGAAGCCGAAGCCGAGCAGGACGAAGCCCAGGGCCAGCAGCCAGACGCGGTCCTCCTTGCTCATCATCGTCAGGCACAGCACCGCGACGGCGGTCAGGGTGAAGCCGAGCGAGACCATGGCGCGCGGGCCGATGGCCTGCAGCAACTTCGAGCCGGTCAGACCGGCGGCCATCGCGGAAAACACCAGCGGCAGCATCCGTACGCCGGTCTCCAGCGGTTGCAGCCCGAGGACGAGCTGCATGTACTGGACGGCGATCAGCTGGAGGCCCACCAGGGCGAGCATGGCCAGCACGATGCAGCCGACGGAGGTGCCGAACGCGGGGCGGGCGAAGAGCCGCATGTCGATCAGGGGGTGCTTGCGGCGGTGCTGGCGGTGGACGAAGAGGATCAGCAGCAGGGTGCCGACGAGAATCGGGCCGAGCGTGGTCGCGCTCAGCACGGCCGTCCCGCCGCCGATGCGCTTGACGCCGAGGACGATGCCCAGCACTCCGAAGGCCGCGACGACCGCGCCGACCACGTCCCAGGGGCCGTTGCGCTCGCCCCGCGACTCCGGCAGCAGCCAGCGCCCTATCAGCAGCATCGCGGCCATCATCGGGATGTTGATGAGGAAGACCGAGCCCCACCAGAAGTTCTCGACGAGGAAGCCACCGAGGACCGGGCCGACGGCGGCGCCGACCGCGGCCACCGCGCTCCAGACGCCGATGGCGACCGCGCGTTCGCGCCGGTCGGGAAAGACCTGGCGCAGGATCGACAGCGTCGCGGGCATGATCATCGCGCCGCCGATGCCGAGCAGCGCACGGGCCGCCATCAGGATCTGCGGGTTGGGCGCCAGCGCCGCGGCGGCCGAGGCCAGGCCGAAGAGGCCGTAGCCGAGGAGGAGGATGCGGCGGCGGCCGACGCGGTCGCCGAGCGTGCCGAAGAGGATCAGCAAGGACGCGGCTATCAGCGGATAGACATCGACGATCCAGAGCAGTTCCACCGGTCCGGGCCGCAGGTCCTCGGTGACGGAGGGCACCGCCACGTACAGGATCGTGGTGTCCAGCGCGACGAAGAGCAGGCTGACACAGAGCACGATCAGCACGGTCCAGCGGTTTGCACCGTCGCGTGAGAGCCGGGTGACACCAGCCGTCCGTCCACTGCCGGACGCGGTCGTCCCGGACATGCAGTTCCTCCTGTCATGCTCTCGCGGCCGTGGATCAGGGCGCGAAAACGCCCCGGGGAAACCGGCGGCACGGGCGAGTTGAGACGTCAGACTACGCGAGTCACCCAGCGTGCTGCGTGGCCCACCTCACGGTGAGACGCTCATCGCAGCGTCCAACGTTCCCCCGGTGTTCCGCCACCCGCGGTGGACGGTCGTTCTTCGGCCACCTGGATAATCGTCGGGATGAACGATCTTGCCTCCGCCGCCGTTCCCGGCCGGACCCACGGTGCCGCCTTACAGGCCGCGCTGCGCCGTGCCGCGCCCGCGCTGGCGGCGTATGCGGCGATCCGACTGCTGGGCGTGGCCGTCCTCGCGGCCTGGTCGACGGCGAACGGCAAGAACTGGCACACGCTGCTGACCGCCCGCTGGGACTCCCTGTGGTACTCCCGGGTCGCCGAGCAGGGCTACGGCTACACCGTCCAGCTGGCCAACGGCGATGTGCATTCCAACCTGGCGTTCTTCCCGCTGCTGCCCTGGCTCGAGCGCGGCCTGGCGGCCGTTGCGCCGCTCTCGCCCGCCGACGCCGGGATGGCGGTGGCCTGGCTCTCCTCCCTGGCCGCGGCCTGGGCGCTGTACGCGACCGGGGAGCGGCTGTACGGCCCGCGGGCCGGTGTGGCGCTGGCCGCGCTGTGGGCCGCGCTGCCGGTCGCCGTCGTGCAGTCGATGGCCTACTCGGAGTCGCTGTTCACCGCGCTCGCGGCCTGGGGGCTGTACGCCGTACTGACCGGCCGCTGGGTGACGGCGGGCGTGCTGGCCTCGCTGGCGGGGCTGGCCCGGCCGGTGGGCGCGGCCGTGGTCGCCGCGGTGTGGATCACGGCGGCGGCGACGGTATGGGGCGAGCGGGCCGGGGGCGCCCGGCTGCGCACGGCGCCGCGCAGGCACCCGGGGCTGCTGACGGGCGTGCTGCTCGCGCCGCTCGGCTGGTGCGGTTTCTTCCTGTGGGTGGGCGCACAGCAGGGCACTTTCACCGGCTATCTGGACGTGCAGGGCGGCTGGGGCAACGGCTTCGACGGCGGTATCGCCTTCGCCCGCTTCCTGTGGCAGCTGCCGCCCGCCGCCGGGCTCGGCCTGCTGGCCGGCGTCGCGCTGGTGATCTGGCTGTACGTGCGCGGCGTGCGGCAGGGCCAGCCGCTGCCGCTCGCGGTCTACGGCGGTACCGTCCTGCTGCTGGCGCTCACCGCCAAGGGCTACTTCGGCTCCAAGCCGCGGCTGATGATGCCCGCCTATCCGCTGCTGCTGCCGCTCGCGGTGGGGCTCGCGAAGTGGCGGCCGGTACGGTCCTGGCCGGTCGTCGGCCTGGTCGCGGCCGGGTCGGCGGTCTACGGGGCGTTCTGGCTGAACGGGTCCGGACCTCCGTGAGCCGGACGCACGACCGAAGGCGTGCCGGGAGACGCGGCGGCCGGGGGGTCCGGAAGATCTTCCTCCGTGCGCGCCGCCGCAGGGAAACTTCCCGCAACGCCCGGGGAAATCGGCGATAAACTCCGCCGGAGAAAAACAGATAAGCATGCGTGGTGACGACACGCGGGCGCCCCGAGGGGAATCGGAAACGCGCCGAATTCCGTTCCAAATCGCGGCGGCGACGCCCGGCTTGAGACGCATTCCACATCACATCGTCATTACAAAGCGCACAGTTTGACCAAGCACCTACATCACACGCGGTAACGTCGATTGAGTGCGTACCGATGACAAGCTCGACCAGATGGAGGAGCGCCCGACCGATCGCGTCCAACCGCCCCCGATGACCCCGACCCGCCTGTGGCTGTTCGGCGGCACGCTGGCGGTGTACCTCGCGATCGTGGTCGGAGTGCTCGCCACTTCATGGCTGGTCACCTTCGACTGGCAGGTCATGTTCTTCCGGCCTTACAAGCAATGGCCGGAGATCCATGCCTTCCTCGACTATTTCGTGGTGCTGGGCCAGCGCGGCCCGACCGCACTGGCGGTGGCGGCCTGGCTGGGCTGGCGCTGCTGGCGCCAGCGCAACCTCCACCCGCTGCTGGTGCTGGGCGCCTCGCTGCTGCTGCTGAACATCACGGTGGGCGCCGCCAAGCTCGGTATGGGCCGGCTCGGCCCGCACTATGCGACGACGGTCGGCGCCAATGAGATGGCGCTGGGCGGCGATATATTCCCGTCGGGCCACACCGCGAACGCCGTGGTCACCTGGGGTGTCCTGGCCTACATTGCGACCACCCCGCTGCGCCGCCGCACCCTGTCGGTGATCGCCGCGCTGGGCGCGCTCGGCGTCGGCATGACCACCGTCTACCTCGGGACGCACTGGGTCAGCGATGTGCTGCTCGGCTGGGCCGCGGGCCTGCTGGTGCTGCTGGCGATGCCCTGGCTGGAGCCCGGGATCACATGGGTGGAGGACCGCCTCATGGGCATCATCCTGCGGCTGTGGCTGCGGCTGCGCCCCGACTCGCTGCGCGGCCCGCTGCCGGTCGGCGCGCTGGCCCCGGGGGTCTCCCGGCAGCGCGTCGCCCCCGAGGGCGAGGTGCTGGTCCGCGAGGCCATCGGCGCCGGGACGGGCGGCCGCTCCGCCACCCGCCCGCAGGACGGCTGGCCGCACCACCCCACGCGCCCGTACTCCATCCGCTCCGAGCGCGCCCCCGTCACGCCCGCGGGCAGCCGGCGGCCGCCGCACACGGACCGCGTCCCGCGCACCACACCGCTGAGCCCGGCCTCCGGGCGCGGCCGCAACGGGACCGGCTGACCGCTCCACAGGCTGCGGGGCCGGTACGCACACCCGCTCCCCCGCGCCGAAAGGCCCCGGCCGCTCCTTACGAGCGGCCGGGGCCTTCGTCGTTCGCGCGGTCCGTCAGCCCTGCCAGCTTCGGTGCACCTGGCCGTCCTTCACCTCGAAATTGAGCCGGCCGACGAGGTATTCCATGGTGATGACCGTGCCCGGTGCCAGCGACCGGACGGTGGTCCAGCCGCGCTCGCGGGCCCTTTCCTCGGCGTCCTGCTGCGCGAGGCCGACATAGGCCTCGATGTCGTCCTGGGGTTCGTTGGGGAGATCCGGTACGGGTGCCATGACAGCCACCGTAGGCGCCCGCGCCGATGCGCGGAAGGCCCGTCCGGCGCACACCTCGGTGTCCGGCCGGTCTTTCATTGGTCACACTTGTGTCACAGCGAAGGCTGCTGCGTTTGCGGTAACTTCCGTCACCCGAACGTGCCGAACGGCGGCGCATCCGGGTGGAAAACAAAGCGACCGGAATTCCCCCTTGATCACCGGCTAATCGGACCGCAGTCACCACCCCCCGGATCGGCCGGAGTCCGGAAATTCATCCCGCATCGGACGGGGATTCCCTATATCCGAGGCCATTTACCGGCCACCGGGAAATTACCCAACGAGACACACACCACACACATGTCCCGCACATGGCCCGGGACAGTGGCCGCCACGGCGGGCACCCGGCCCGCGGCTACCCCAGCGCCCGCGACAAGCGGTCCCTGATCTCCCGCACCTTCTCCGTCAGTTCCGGCGGCTCCCGCACCTCGAAGTCAAAGCCCATCATCACCACATGCACCACCATCACCTCGAGGCTGTGCGCCCCGGTCCGCAGCAGACAGCTGTGCCCGTCGACCGGCTCCAGCACCCCGGCGGACGGACTGATGCGCTCCGCGGCCCGCTCCACCGGGACGTGCAGCAGCAGCGTCGCGTGCTCGGCGTAGACCCGTGTGGACACGCCCTGGGAGACATAGGCGGCCAGGTCCTCGGCGGGCGGCTCACGGGGCGCGAAGCGCGGCCCGTGCGGCGGGGCCGGCGTGATGCGGTCGGCGCGGTAGGTGCGCCAGTCCCCGCGGTCCACGTCCCATCCCACCAGGTACCAGCGGCGCTGCGCCGAGACCAGGCGGTGCGGCTCGACGCTGCGGCGGGAGACCGCGCCGTCATGGCCGGTGTAGTCGAAGCGCAGCCGGTAGGAGTCCCGGCAGGCGTGCGCGAGTTCGGTGAGGGTGTGCGCGTCGACGCGCGGGCCGCCCGGCCGGCCGAGCATCGGCACGGTGAAGGTGTTCAGCGCACTCACCCGGCGCTGCAGCCGGTGCGGCAGCACCTGCTCCAGCTTCGCCAGCGCGCGCACCGAGGTCTCCTCGATGCCCTCGACACCGCCCGCCGCGGCGGTCCGCAGCCCGACCGCGACGGCCACCGCCTCCTCGTCGTCCAGCAGCAGCGGCGGCAGCTCGGCGCCGGGTCCCAGCTGATAGCCGCCGGCGGTTCCGGGCGCCGAGTGGACCGGATAGCCCAGCTCACGCAGCCGGTCGATGTCCCGGCGGACGGTGCGCGGCGTGACGTCCAGCCGGTCGGCGAGATCCGCGCCGGACCAGCTCCGGTGCGCCTGCAACAGGGACAGCAACCGCAACAGACGTGCCGAGGTCTCCAACATGCCCCGAGTCTCCCAGCCTTCGCGGACAGCTACCGTCCGCGGGGCGCCGCCCGAGCAGGCTCAGCGGCCCGGCGTGCGCGGTGCCCGTCGTCGCGGGCCCGCCGCCGGCCGCCTCGCCGGCGGCGGCCGGAGTACGGCGCCCGGCAGGCACAGCAATGCCGGGCGTTCGGCCGCCCGGCCACCGGTTCCGCTCGCTCCGCGCCCTGCGCGCCGTACGTCGTGCGCCGTGGGTCAGTCGCGCTCCTCCGGGCCCGCGACCCGTATCGCCAGGTCGTTGTCGAGCGTGTAGTACGGGCCGACCCGGACCTGCGCGGCGGCGGCGCGTACCGGGAGCGCCGGGTAGCTGAAGACCTGCTTCTTGTCCGGTACGTCGTCCAGGAGGCGGGCGATGCGCACCGGTGGGGCGCCCGCGGCGGGGCGCAGCCACAGGTCCCACGGTTCGGTGCCGCGCCGCCAGCCGGCGGCCAGTTCCCCGAAGGGCAGGGTGAAGGTGAAGTCCGGGCCCTCGACGGCCAGCGGGACGGTGACGGCGGCCGGGGCGGGGCCCGGGGAGCGCGGGGTGCGGCGGGCGCGGGCCTCGGCCTGGGCGCCGGCCGCCGGGGACGCGCCGTAGAGGCGGCCGGAGACCGTCATGCCGTCGGGCGTCACCAGGATGTCGCCGGCCTCGGCGTGCGGGCCGCGCAGCCAGCTGCGCAGCGCGAGGTTGCCGAACTTGGTGGCGTACGGGATGCGCACGCCGAGCCGGCCGATGCCCGCCAGAGGGCGGCGGTCCACCAGGGAGCGCAGGTCGTTGACGCCCGGCAGCAGGCGCCGTGGGTCCTGGCCGTCGCCCAGGTCCGCGTACGCGTTCCAGCGGCCCTCGGCGAGCGCGACGGTGCTGGGCAGGACGGCGCGCAGCCGCCCGGAGCCGTTGGGCCCGAGGGGCAGCCGTACCTCGTCGTCCGCGCCGTCGCCGCCGCGCAGCCGCAGGACCAGGGCCGCGCTCCAGGAGGCGTGGGTGTGCTCGGGGGCGGTCAGGTCGAAGGTGAGGCCGCCCGCGGAGTCGGCGATGCAGTCGGCCCGCAGCTCCACCGGAGCGGGCCGCCGGCCACGGTCCGGGGCGGCTGCCGGAACCTGGGGTTCCTGGTCGATGGCCGGGTGCTCCTTCGTGGTGGGCGGGGTGGGCGGGGTGGCGGGCAGCTGTGTCGAGGCGGTCATGCCGTCCGTACCCCTTTCACCGCGGCGCGGGCCGCGTCCTTGGTGGCGTATGCGCCGCTGAGCAGCGCCCCCCGGGTGCGGTGCAGGGTGCCGCGCAGGCGGCTGCTCCGGCGGCGGGCGAGCAGCTCGCCGAAGAGCGTTTCGTAGCGTCCGGCGACGGTGGCCGGATCGAAGCGGTCGGAGGCGGCCAGCGCGGCGCGGCCCATCCGCCTGCGGGCGGCGTCATCGTTGATCAGATCGAGCAGCGAGGCGGCCATCGCCTGCGGATTGCCGACAGGCACGAGCTTGCCGTCCACCCCGTCGTCGATGATCTCGCCGGGCCCGTGCGGACAGTCCGTGGCGACCACGGGCAGGCCGCAGCGCATCGCCTCCACGATCGTCATCCCGAAGGATTCGAGGCTGGAGGAGACCGCGGCGATGGACCCCTTGGCCCACTCGGGCTCCAGGGGGTTGGCCGCGCCCATCAGGAAGACGTGGTTGTACAGGCCGAGTTCGTCGATCAGGGCACGCAGTGCGGCCTTCTCGGCGCCGCCGCCGTATATCCGCAGCCGCCAGTCGGGGCGCCGGGCGACGACCTCGGCGAAGGCCCGTATGAGGACGTCGTAGCGCTTGACGCGGGCCAGCCGGCCGGCCGCGACGACCCACTTGCCGCTGCCGTCGGCGGGCTGCAGGCCCGGCGCGGGCACGCTGTTGGGCACCGCCTCGATGCGGACGCCGGGCAGCCGCAGCGCACGGCGGTAGGAGCGGGCGTCGGCCTCGGTGACGGTGGTGACCGCGTCCAGACGCGGATAGGCGCCGCGCAGCGCCAGCTTGAGCGCCGGGCTGTGGGTGTCCAGGGTGAGGTGCTCCTGCCCGATGCGCACCGGGCCGCGGCGGGCCTGCCGGGCGATGTGCACATTCAGTCCGGGCCGGGTGCCGACCACCACATCCGCCTCGGTACGGCGCAGATGCTGGGCGATACGGCGGTCGGTGAGCTCGCTGTACTGGGCGAAGCGGCCCTCGGCGGCCGGGAAGACCTTGGCGGGGCGCCCGTACGCGGGGTCGGCGCCGTCATCGGCGGACTCCCTGATGTCCACGAGGTGGCGCAGGGCGACACCGGGGCCGAGGTCGAAGACCGGCGTGTCGCGGTGCCGCAGCACGGAGACGATCTCGACGTCGTGCCGCTCGGCCAGCGTGCGGGCCAGGTTGAACGTCGTCCGGATCGTCCCCCCGATCCCGTACGCGTTGTGAATCAGGAATGAGATGTGCATCCGTCCCCGTGTCCCCTGGTCTTCCGGTCGTGCCTGGTCTCCCCTCGGACCATGGGCCGCCCCCCGGCGGCGTCATGCGTCCGACTTCTGAACGGTAGGACGCCGAACGGGAGTTCCGGGTTGGGGGCTTTCGCCAAGTTGTTCCAAAAAAGTTAGGCCATCGGTAGCAATGATGTGGAACCTGTCGGCCGCGGATTGCATCACCCGTCGCAGATCCCGGTCGTCGAGCGGGCCGACGGACCGCGGCACGGACAGCTCTTCCGGCACCGCGCGGGGTGCCGGCTCCGGGTCGAGCGGGTCGAGCGGGTCGACCGGGTCGGGGCGCGGGACGTAGGTGGTGCCGGTGAGCCCGTAGCGCCTGCCGCAGGTGGGCCAGGCGCGCCAGCCCTGGGCCGCGAGGACCTTCTCGGCGACCGCGATCTGCTCGTCGCGGCCGGCGAGGTCGGCGCGGCGTGCGTAGGCGCGGCCGCCGAAGGCCTTCCAGGTCCGCCGCGCGAACTGCAGGCCGCCGTAGTAGCCGTTGCCGGTGTTGGCCCGCCAGTTGCCGCCGCTCTCGCACTTGGCGACGCAGCCCCAGGGCCATTGGTCGCCGGCGCAGGCGTACTTGCCGGCTGCACGGCCTCCCGTGGGGTGCGGCTCCGCGGCGGACGCGGCGCCGGGCAGGCACAGGACCAAAGCAGTGGCCGTCGCGGCGAGGAAAGAGCCGGTGGCCACGCGGCGCCGCAGCGCCGGGAAGTGGTCGGACATAGCCGGTGACGCTAAGCAGCCGTCCGTCGAGAACCTGCGCGCCGCGCCCGTGGTGTCCGGCAGCTCCACCCGGCCCGGTGTATGAAAAGCAGCCATTTGCGCCATCTGCCGCACCGAAAACGATCACTCATGACCGCTTTCGGCATGCTTTTCACTGTTCGCCCCTGTGCGTCGATTGGTTCGATTCTGTTCCCGTCCGTGCGTGACTCCGGCCACAGCTCGCCCGTTGTCCTTGTACGAGCCGGGAGAACCCGGCAGACGCTCAGAGATCGAGGAGCCACCCGTGCCGCGCATGCTCGACGTCAGCGACGACGTTCGCGCCGAGATCGGCGAAGACGAAGCCGGCCGCCTGCTGGCCGGTGACGGCGCCCCCGGCAGCTACGACTGCACCTCCTGCCGCACCCCCGGCGACAGCGAGCAGGAGCGCACCAGCACCGTCCTGTTCGTGGGCGAGGAGACCGCGGTGCTCGCGTTCGCGCACGCGACCTGCATCCCCTCGCAGGTCGTCCCGGTGTCGGAGGAGCAGCTCCAGGGGGCCGTACGCTCCATCACCGGTGCGGACGCCGGCGCTCCCGCCGCCCCCGCCGCCCGCACCCCCGCAGCGGAGCCCGCCCCGGCCGCCCCGGCCCCCGCCACTGAACGCCAGGCGACGCTCGGGATCACCTGCGGCCTGGTCCTGGTCGAGGGCGATCTGCGCCCGGCGCTGGTCGTCGAGCCCGACGGCCCGATCGCCCGGCCCGGCTCGACGAGCCCGCACGACGACTTCCTCCCGCTGCTGAGGGAGCAGGGCTTCTCCGACGTGCGGGACATGAACCAGCTCCCCGCCCCGAACCCGGGCTGGTCCGCGCTGCTCGCCATGGGCCAGCTGCACGCCGTCCTGCAGCCGGGCACGACCGGCAACCCGTCCGCCTGGTGGCAGGCCCATCAGCCGCTGGCCGTCTCCGACGGCTGGCGTCAGGCCGCCACCAAGGCGAAGACCGTGCTGATGTACGCCGCACCCGCGGGCACCATCGGCCGCCAGCCGCGGGAGGATCTGATGCGCCAGGCGCTGGAGCAGGCCGCCGCACAGGGCGTCCTGGTGGCCGCGGTGATGCCGCTGGCCGGCACCTGAGCCGAGCGGATCCACCGATCGCGGGAGCGGCGCCGCCCGATGGGCGGTATTGCCCCCGCGATCAGCCATTTCCGGCCGAAAGCCGCATCCCGCAGCCATCGAGGTCGTTGGCAGATACGTGCACGCATACGACCCCTCCTCCCGCGCCCAGTACCCCCACCCGATCCCCGGCATGCGCCCGTCGCCCGAGCCCGGCGCGACGCACACCGCGGACCGCGCCTCCGGCACGCCGATCTATGACGCGCTCTACGCCGAGTACCGCCGCTCCTTCAAGGCGCTGCCCGGTGACCGTACGGACGAGGCGGAGCTCCCGGAATCGCTGCGCGGCCACGGGAACTGGGGCCGCACGACGGCGTCGACGGGTCACTGGGAGGTCGTGGGCCGCCAGCCGTACCACCCGCGGGGACACGCCCCGGCGGCGCTGCCACCGGGACAGCGGGACGCCCGGTCGCAGGGGCGCTGAGGCCCGCCCGCCGCGACCGGTCCGCCGCTACTTCTTCTTGGTGCCGCGCTTCTCGCGCACCCGCACCGAGATGTGGATCGGCGTCCCGTCGAAGCCGAACTCCTCGCGCAGCCGCCGCTCGACGAAGCGGCGGTAGCCGGCCTCCAGGAAGCCGGAGGCGAACAGCACGAAGCGCGGCGGCTTGGTGCCGGCCTGGGTGCCGAAGAGGATGCGGGGCTGCTTGCCGCCGCGGATCGGGTGCGGGTGGGAGGCCACGATCTCACCGAGGAAGGCGTTCAGCCGTCCGGTGGGGATCCGGGTCTCCCAGCCGGCCAGGGCGGTCTCGATCGCCGGGACCAGCTTCTCCATGTGGCGGCCGGTGCGTGCGGAGACGTTCACCCGCATCGCCCACGGGATCTGCACGAGGTCCCGCTCGATCTCCCGCTCCAGGTAGAAGCGGCGCTCCTCGTCGAGGTTGTCCCACTTGTTGTACGCGATGACCAGGGCGCGTCCGGCCTCCACGGCCATCGTGATGATCCGCTGGTCCTGGACGCTGATGGATTCGCTGGCGTCGATCAGGACGACCGCGACCTCGGCCTTCTCCACGGCCGCCGCGGTGCGCAGCGACGCGTAGTAGTCAGCGCCCTCCTGGAGGTGGACCCGGCGGCGGATACCGGCGGTGTCCACGAACTTCCAGGTCTTGCCGCCGAGTTCGATCATCTCGTCGACCGGGTCGCGGGTGGTTCCGGCGATCTCGTTGACGACCACCCGCTCCTCGCCGGCGACCTTGTTCAGCAGCGATGACTTGCCGACGTTCGGGCGGCCGATCAGCGCGATCCGGCGGGGGCCGCCGGCGACGCCGCCGAAGGTCTGCGCGGGCGCCTCGGGCAGCGCGTCCAGCGCGGCGTCGAGCATGTCGCCGGTGCCGCGGCCGTGCAGCGCGGAGATCGGGTGCGGCTCGCCCAGGCCCAGCGACCAGAGCATCGCGGCGTCCGCCTCGCCCGAGGCGCCGTCCACCTTGTTGGCGACCAGCACCACGGGCTTGCCGGAGCGGCGCAGCAGCTTGACGACGGCCTCGTCGGTGTCGGTGGCGCCGACCTTGGAGTCCACGACGAAGACGACCGCGTCGGCGGCGTCGATGGCGAACTCGGCCTGCATCGCGACGGAGGCGTCGATGCCGAGGACGTCCTGCTCCCAGCCGCCGGTGTCGACGACCTTGAAGCGGCGGCCGTTCCAGTCGGCCTCGTAGGTGACGCGGTCGCGGGTGACGCCCGGCTTGTCCTCGACGACCGCCTCGCGGCGGCCGATGATGCGGTTCACCAGGGTCGACTTGCCGACATTGGGGCGGCCGATGACGGCGAGGACGGGCAGCGGGCCGTGGCCGGCCGCGGCGATGTCGCCCCCGACCGCCTCGAGGTCGAAGCCCTCTTCCGCGGCGAGCTCCATGAACTCCGCGTACTCGGCGTCGCCCAGCGCACCGTGCTCGTCGCCGGTGGGGGTCTGGTCGTTCATGAAGTCCGTTCCTCGTTCATCGTCATCGGTGGGGCGCTCGTACGCGCCCCACTACTCAAAGTGTCGGTCGGCGCCCGGTCAGGCGCCTGGCCTGTGCCAGGTGGGCGGTCAGCCGCTCCTGGATCCGTACGGTCGCCTCGTCGAGCGCCTTACGGGTGCGCCGCCCGCTGCCGTCGCCCGCCTGGAAGCCGTCACCGAAGACGACATCGACGCGGCCGCGCAGCGGCGGTACGGCCGGGGTCAGCCGGCTTGTGCGGTCGGTGCTGCCGAGCACCGCGACAGGCACCACCTGGGCGCCGGAGCGCACCGCGAAGTACGCCAGCCCGGACCGCAGCGACGCGAAGTCGCCCTCGCCGCGGGTGCCTTCGGGGAAGATCCCCAGCACTCCGCCGCGCTCCAGCACCCCGAGCGCGTCGGTGATCGCCTTGCGGTCGGTGGCGTCGCGGTCCACCTTCAGCTGTCCGATGCCCCGCAGGAACGGGTCCAGCGGGCCGACGAAAGCTTCCTTCTTGATCAGGAAGTGCACCGGCCGCGGCGCGGTGCCCATCAGCATCGGCCCGTCGATGCCGTGCGAGTGGTTGACGGCGAGGATCACGGGACCGGCGGACGGGACCCGCCAGGCGCCCAGCACCCGCGGCCGCCACAGCCCGTACATCAGGCCGATGCCGATCCGCCGGCCGACCGCGGCGCCGGCCGGGCTGGGAGCCTTGCCGGATTCGGTCACCGGGTGAGCCCCGCCTTTTCGGCGCTCGCGCCCTCGATGAGGGTGACCACGCACTCGATGACCTGCTCCAGCGTCAGCTCGGTGGTGTCCACCTCGACGGCGTCGTCCGCCTTGGCCAGCGGGGAGCTCTTACGGGAGGAGTCGGCGGCGTCCCGCTTGATCAGCGCCTCTCGGGTGGCGGCCAGGTCGGTGGCCTCCTTGCCCTTGAGCTCGCCGCTGCGACGGGCCGCGCGGGCCTCGGCGGAGGCGGTGAGGAAGACCTTGAGGTCGGCGTCCGGCAGGACCGTTATGCCGATGTCGCGGCCCTCGACCACGATGCCGTTCGGAGCCTCCGCGGCGATGGTGCGCTGCAGATCGGTGATCCGGGCGCGCACCTCGGCGACCGCGCTGACGGCGCTGACGGCGGAGGTGACCTCCTGGGTACGGATCGGGCCCGCGGCGTCCAGGCCGTCGACCGAGATGGTCGGGGCGGCCGGGTCCGTACCGGAGACGATCTGCGGCTTGGCGGCGGCGTCGGCGACAGCGGTGGCGTCCTGGATGTCGATGCCGTTGGTCAGCATCCACCAGGTGATCGCGCGGTACTGGGCGCCGGTGTCGAGATAGCCGAGTCCCAGCTTGGCGGCGACGGCCTTGGACGTGCTGGACTTGCCCGTGCCTGCGGGGCCGTCGATGGCGACAATCACTGCAGCCGGGGCGGTCCGGGTGGCGGTTTCCACGGTGACGAACACCTTTCCTGTGCACGGGGCGGAGGTCCAAGGCCCACGAAGGCCTCGGACAAGGTTACTGGCTCACCCGCACCGCCCCGTCCACGGTCTCACTGCCGGATCGACCAGCCCCGCTCCCGCAGCTCCGCGGTCAGCACCGGCACCGCCGCCGGCTCGACCGTGAGCTGGATGAAGCCGGCCTGCTGGCCGGTGGCGTGCTCGATGCGGACGTCCTCGATATTGACCCCGGCCCGGCCGGCGTCGGCGAAGATCCGGGCCAGCTCGCCCGGCTGGTCGCCGATGTACACGGAGACGATCTCGTACACGGCCGGGGCGGTGCCGTGCTTGCCCGGCACCCGCTCCCGCCCGGCGTTGCCGCGGCGCAGGACGTCCTCGATGCCGCCGGCGCCGGTGCCGCGCTTGTCCTCGTCGGCGGACTCCAGGGCGCGCAGCGACCGTACGGTCTCGTCCAGGTCGGCGGCGACCGCGGCCAGCACATCGGCGACCGGGCCCGGGTTGGCGGACAGGATGTCGATCCACATCGCCGGGTCGGAGGCCGCGATCCTTGTCACATCGCGGATGCCCTGGCCGCAGAGGCGTACGGCGGTCTCGTCGGCGCCCTTGAGACGGGCGGCGACGAGGCTGGAGACCAGCTGCGGGGTGTGCGAGACCAGGGCGACGGCGCGGTCGTGGGCGTCGGCGTCCATCACCACCGGGACGGCCCGGCACAGGGCGACCAGCTCCAGGGCGAGGTTGAGGACCTCGGTGTCGCCGTCGCGAGTCGGGGTGAGCACCCAGGGCCGGCCCTCGAAGAGGTCGGCGGTGGCGGCCAGCGGGCCGGAGCGCTCCTTGCCGGCCATCGGGTGCGTACCGAGGTAGCCGCTCAGATCGCAGCCCAGCGCCTCCAGCTCGCGGCGCGGGCCGCCCTTGACGCTGGCGACGTCGATGTACGCACGGGCCGCGCCGCGAGCGATGGCATCGGCCAGCGCCGCCGCGACATGGGCGGGCGGCACCGCCACGACAGCCAGATCGACCGGGCCGGGCGGCGCCTCCGCGGTGCCCGCGCCCAGGGCGGCGGCCGTCAGGGCCTGCGCCTGGTCGTGGTCCTCGAGGTAGACCTGGACGCCGCGGGCGTTCAGCGCGAGCGCGGCCGAGGTGCCGATCAGGCCCGTTCCGATGACGAGTGCGGTCCTCACTGGGCGATGTCCTTCCGCAGCGCCCCGGCGGCCCCGAGGTAGACATGGGCGATCCCGGCCCTGGACAGCCCGGTCTCGACATGGGCGAGCACCCGCACCACCCGCTCCATGGCGCCGGTCACGTCCAGCTCCTGGGCGCAGATCAGCGGCACATCGGTGATCCCGATGCCGCGCGCCGCGGCCGCCGGGAAGTCGCTGTGCAGATCGGGGGTGGCGGTGAACCACACGCTGATCAGGTCGTCCGGCACCAGGTCGTTGCGCTCCAGGATGGCGGTCAGCAGCTCGGTGACCTGCTCCCGCATGTGCTCCGCGTCGTCCCGCTCCAGCTGGACGGCCCCCCGGACCGCTCGTACCGCCACGTCACCGCTCCCTGCGTCCTGTGCCGCATCCGCACCCGCGTCTGCGCCTGCGTACGCGGTTGCGTACGCACTGCTCAGCGTAACCAGCGGCACCGACAACCGTGCGCCCAGCGCCCGAATTCCGGTGACAGCCACCGGCCCTGCCAGCGACAATCGCCCGCATGCCGACCGATCTCCCGGGCCATGAGCTGGTCACCGGGCACACCGTTTACGCGTGCGTGATGGGCTCGCGCGCCTTCGGCCTGGCGACGGAGGACAGCGACACCGACCGGCGCGGGGTGTATCTCGCGCCGACCGAGCTCTTCTGGCGCTTCGAGAAGCCGCCGACGCATGTGGAGGGGCCGCGCGAGGAGGAGTTCTCCTGGGAGCTGGAACGCTTCTGCGAGCTGGGCCTGCGCGCCAACCCCACCGTCCTGGAGTGCCTGCACTCGCCCCTCGTGGAGCGCATCGACGACACCGGCCGCGAGCTGCTCGCGCTGCGCGGCGCCTTCCTCTCCCGGCAGGCGCATCGCACCTTCGCCGGCTACGCCACCGGGCAGCTCAAGCAGCTGCGGGCCGACGTACGGCAGCGCGGCGCGCCCCGCTGGAAGCACGCCATGCATCTGCTGCGGCTGCTGGCGAGCTCGCGCGATCTGCTCCGTACGGGCGTCCTCACGCTGGACGTCGGCGCGGCCCGCGAGGAGCTGCTGGCGGTCAGGCGCGGTGAGGTGCCCTGGGAGGAGGTGGAGCGCCGGATGGTGGCGCTCCACAAGGAGGCCGAGGCGGCGGTGTCCGGCTCGCCGCTGCCGGCCGAGCCGGACCGGGCCCGGGTGGCGGACTTCCTCTTCCGGGCCCGGCGGGGCGCTGCGCTTGGCTGAGCTCCCACGTTGTCGGCCCCTCCGCTGCGCTTTGCCTGGGCCGACGTGGCGGGCTGTGCCGCCGTTGGGCCTGCGGTGGGCGGTGCCGCTGCGCGGGGCTGTTCGGCTGCGGCACCGGGCCTCCGGACTCCGTCCTGCGGCCCGGCACCTCCCCGTTGGGGGTGGTGAAGACCGGTGGGGGCGTAAGTGCGTGGTCAGGTGCGGCCGGTGGACGCAGTGATGGGGCAACCGGACACACGACGCCCACCCCCACCGGCCCCACCACCCACCCACGGGAGGGGACGGACCGTAGCGGCGAAGCCGTGCAGGGCCGTCACCGCACCCAACAACACCACGCCCGCCGCAGGCGCAACGGCGACAAACCCCCACGGCGCCGCAGCCGACAACGTGGGACGCAGACCCAAGCGGCAGCGCTCAGGCATCCCAGAGCGCCCCCAGCGCCAGCAGCTCCTCGCGGTACTCGATCCGGCCGGCCCATTCCTCGGGCCAGGCGCCGGCTCCCAGGTGGGCGCCGGCGAACGCGCCGGTGAGGCAGGCGATCGAGTCGGAGTCGCCGGAGGTGCAGGCGGCGCGGCGCAGTGCGGTGAGCGGCTCGTCGGGGAAGAGCAGGAAGCACAGCAGGCCGGTGGCCAGGGCCTCCTCCGCGATCCAGCCGGCGCCGGTGGCCAGGCAGGGGTCGGTCTCCGGGTCCGGTGCGGCGAGCGCGGCGTCCAGCCGGTCGAGGACGCCGAGGCACTCGTCCCAGCCGCGGGCGATGAACGTCGTCGGCGTCGGGTCCTGGGAGCGCCGCCAGAGGTCGCCGAGCCAGTCCTGCCGGTAGTCGGTGCGGTGGGCATGGGCGTAGGCGCGCAGCAGGCCGGTCAGCTCGGCGGGGCGCGCGCCGTCGGCGAGGGCCCGTACGGCGTACGCGGTCAGGTCGCTGGCGGCGAGCGCCGTGGGGTGGCCGTGGGTGAGCGCGGACTGGAGCTGGGCGGCGCCCGAACGCTGCCGCGGGCTCAGCCCCGGCGCGAGCCCGAGGGGCGCGACCCGCATGTTGGCGCCGCAGCCCTTGGACCCGATCTGGCTGGCCCGGGCCCACGGCAGGTCTTCGTCGCTGAGCAACTGGCAGGCGCGCAGGCAGGTGTTGCCCGGTGCCCGGTTGTTCTCCGGCGAACGCCACCAGTCGACGTATTCGTCCCGTACGGGGCGCTCGAGGCGCAGCGGCGTGAGCGCGCCGCGTTCCATGGCCGTCCGCAGCCCGCGGCCCAGCGCCAGCGTCATCTGGGTGTCGTCGGTGACGAAGGCGGGATCGGGCAGCGCCATCTGCCGCCAGGGCCCGCACTTGGCGAGGATCGACGGTACGTCGTTGAACTCGGTCGGGAAGCCGAGCGCGTCACCGAGCGCCAGCCCGATGAGCGCGCCGGTAGCAGTGGACCGCTGGTCCCCCATTGCGTCCCCCATGAAAACCACCCCTTAATGTCACGATGACGTTAAGGGGTGGTGCGGCCGTGCCGCAAGCCGTTTCGGCTAGAGCTCGACCTCGCGCATCAGCATCCCGACCTCGGTGTTGGTCATCCGGCGCAGCCAGCCCGACTTCTGGTCGCCCAGGGCGATCGGGCCGAAGGCCGTCCGCACCAGCTTGTCGACCGGGAAGCCGGCCTCGGCGAGCATCCGGCGCACGATGTGCTTACGGCCCTCGTGGAGGCTGACCTCGACGAGGTAGTTCTTGCCGGTGTTCTCCACGACCCGGAAGTGGTCGGCTCGGGCGTAGCCGTCCTCCAGCGGGATGCCGTCCTTGAGCTGCTTGCCCAGGTCGCGCGGGAGGGGGCCCTGGATGGCGGCCAGGTAGGTCTTCTTGACGCCGTAGCGCGGGTGCGTGAGGCGGTGGGCCAGCTCACCGTGGTTGGTGAGCAGGATGATGCCCTCGGTCTCGGTGTCCAGGCGGCCGACGTGGAAGAGCCGGGTCTCCCGGTTGGTGACGTAGTCGCCCAGGCACTGGCGGCCGTCGGGGTCCTCCATGGTGGAGACGACACCGGCCGGCTTGTTCAGCGCGAAGAAGAGGTACGACTGGGTGGCGACCGTCAGGCCGTCGACCTTGATCTCGTCCTTCTCCGGGTCGACCCGGAGGCCCTGCTCCATGACGATTTGGCCGTTGACCTCGACGCGCGCCTGGTCGATCAGCTCCTCGCAGGCCCGCCGCGAGCCCATACCGGCCCTGGCCAGCACCTTCTGCAGACGCTCGCCCTCCTGCTCGGCGCCGGGGAAGGTCTTGGGGGTCTTGACCTGCGGCTTGCTGTGGCGGGCGCGGTTGCGCTCCTCGATCTTGGCGTCCAGCTCACGGGGCCGGGCGGGCGCCTGGCCGCGGCCGCGCTGGGGCGCGCCCTTGCCGCCCGGAGCCGACTTGGCACCCGTACGGGGACCGCCCTTGGCGCCACCGCGGGCCGCCGCGCCCCGGCTGCCGCCGCTCTTGGGGCCGCCGCCGCGCTCGTCCCTGCGCTCCGTGGAGCCGCCGGATCCGCCCACGTCGTAGCGGCGCTCCTCGGGACGGGGACGGCCCTCGCGCTGCTGCTTGTCGTCGCGCTTGCCCCCGGCCTTCGGGCGGGAGGCACCCCCGTCCGCGCCGCGGTAGTTGCCCCGACCGCTGTCCCTGTTGTTCCTGCCGCTGCTTCGCATCAATGATCCGTCTGAGAGTCGCCGCTGTCGTCTACGTCGAACGACGGGATACCTTCCGGGGAGTCGCCCTCGACCGCGTCCGCCTCCGGAAGGAACGGTGCGAGCTCAGGGAGCTCGTCCAGGCCGCGCAGGCCCATCCGCTCCAGAAAGTAATTCGTCGTCCTGTACAGGATCGCACCTGTTTCAGGTTCCGTCCCCGCCTCCTCCACCAGGCCGCGCTGGAGAAGCGTGCGCATCACACCGTCACAGTTCACGCCGCGTACGGCCGAGACACGGGAACGGCTGACCGGCTGACGGTACGCGACCACGGCCAGAGTCTCCAATGCGGCCTGCGTGAGGCGGGCCTGCTGGCCGTCCAGGACGAAGCTCTCCACGGCGTCCGCGTACTCGGCGCGGGAGTAGAACCGCCAGCCGCCGGCCACCAGGCGCAGATCGAAACCGCGGCCCTGGCGGGTGTAGTCGTCGGCCAGCTCGCGCAGCGCGAGCGCCACCGCGCGGCGCGGCCGCTGGAGCACCTTGGCCAGGTGCTCCTCGGTTGCGGGCTCGTCGACGACCATCAGGACGGCTTCCAGGGCGGGCCTGAGCGCCAGCTCGGCGACGCCCAGCGCCCCGGTGGGCGCCGGGGCGCCGGACTCCCCGGCCCCGGCCTCCTGGACCTCGTAGGCCTCCTCGGGGGCTCCCGCCACGCTCATTCCGTCTCCTCGCTCTCCCGGGCATCCTCCGGATGCTCCCCCGCCTCCTGATCGAACTCGTCCGTGACGACCGGCTCGGCCCCCTCCGCGCCCGTCCAGCGGACCGTGAGGGCCCCCAGGGCCTCCTCCTGGTCCAGGACGACCACCCGCTCCCGGTAGAGCTCCAGCAGCGCCAGGAAGCGCGCCACGACGGTGAGGGTGTCCGGGGCGTCCGCGACCAGCTCCTGGAAGTCGCTCACGCCCGCCTCCCGCAGCCGCGCCATCACCACCTCGGCCTGCTCGCGCACGCTCACCAGCGGCGCGTGGATGTGGTCGACATAGACCTGCGGCTTCGCCTTGGGCCGCATCGCCTTGACGGCCAGCCTGGCGAACCCCTCCGCCCCGATGCTGATGACCACCTCGGGCAGCAGCTCGGCGTGCTCCGGCTCCAGCCCGACGGTACGGGGATAGCGCCGCGCCTCGTCGGCCAGCCGCTCGCTGAAGATGTCCGCGATCCGCTTGTACGCGCGGTACTGCAGCAGCCGGGCGAAGAGCAGGTCACGGGCCTCCAGCAGGGCGAGGTCCGCCTCGTCCTCCACTTCGGCGGCGGGCAGCAGCCGGGCCGCCTTCAGATCCAGCAGCGTCGCCGCGACCACCAGGAACTCGGTGGTCTGGTCCAGGTCCCAGTCCGGTCCCATCGCCCGGATGTGCGCCATGAACTCGTCGGTGACCTTCGACAGCGCAACCTCGGTGACGTCCATCTTGTGCCGGGAGATCAGCTGCAGGAGGAGGTCGAAGGGCCCCTCGAAGTTGTCCAGCCGGACGGTGAACCGTCCGTCGTCGGTGCTGCCGCCGGCGGGAGGCGCTGCAGGCAGGTCGTCCACGGGGGCGGCGGGGGCGGCGGGGGCGGCGGGGGCGGCGGGGGCGGCGGGAACAGGCTCCGCGGCCGCCTCCGGGACAGCGGCCGGTACGGACTCCGGGCCCGCGCCCGGCCCGCGCCCGAGGGCTCGGCGGGCGCGGGGAGCGGGGGCGTCGTCGTGGGTCGTCGGCATCGCGGTCCATGGTGCTGCGGTCCCCGCGCCGGGGGCCACGGGCTGGTCACGGGCGGGTCGGCCCGCCGAGAGGGCAGGCTATCCCGCGGCCCGCGTGGCGTGACGTTCCGGCACCGCGGCGGCCGCCGCAAAAAATCCCCGCCGCCACGGCGGACGTCAGCGTCCCCGCAGCCGCCGCACCAGGATGCTGGCGTCGCCGCGCGACTCCAGGTCGGCCAGGACGACGGCCACCGCCTCGCGGACGATCCGGCCGCGGTCGACGGCGAGGCCGTGTTCGCCGCGGAGCACCAGGCGGGCGTGTTCGAGGTCCATGAGCTCCTCGGCGGAGACATAGACGGTGATCTTCTCGTCGTGCCGTTCGCGGCCGCTGGGGCGGCGGTTGGCGCCGCGGCCCGCGCCGCGGCGGCGGGCCGGTGCGCCGCTCTGGGCGACCGCCGCGGCCGCCTCCTGACCCGCCTGGGTCGGCGGCGGCCGGAGGCCCTTGGGGGCCTCCGCGTCCGTCGCGCGGCCGCTGTGCTCGACCGGGGCGTCGGTGTGCCGTGCGGCGGGCTCCCCCGGCTCCGCGGCCGGATCGGCCTCACCGGCCGGTGCCGGCACCCGCGCCGCCTCGCCTGCCGCCGGGGAGCCGCCCGCCTGGGAGCCGTTCGCCGGCCGGCGGGGCGGCGAGGACTGCAGCCCCATCCCTCCGGTGGTGCGGAACAGTTCGTCGGCTCCGGGCAGACTCACTCGGCGTGACACCGGGCGAGCACCTCCCTGGCAAGCTGGCGATAGGCGGCGGCACCAACGGAGTTGGAGGCGTACGTCGTGATCGGCTCGCCCGCGACGGTGGTCTCCGGGAAGCGCACCGTACGGCCGATGACGGTGTGGTAGACGTGATCGTCGAAGGCCTCGACGACGCGCGCCAGGACCTCACGGCTGTGCACGGTGCGGGAGTCGTACATCGTCGCCAGGATGCCGTCCAGCTCCAGCTCGGGGTTGAGCCGCTCCTGGACCTTCTCGATCGTCTCGGTCAGCAGCGCCACACCGCGCAGCGCGAAGAACTCGCACTCCAGCGGCACGATGACCTTGTGAGCGGCCGTCAGGGCGTTGACGGTGAGCAGGCCGAGCGAGGGCTGGCAGTCGATGACGATGTAGTCGTAGTCGGCCAGCAGCGGCTTCAGGGCGCGCTGCAGGGTCGACTCGCGCGCGACCTCGCTGACCAACTGCACCTCTGCCGCTGACAAATCGATATTGCTGGGCAGCAGGTCCATGTTGGGGACCGCGGTCTTCAGGAGCACCTCGTCGGCCGACATGCCCCGCTCCATGAGCAGGTTGTAGACCGTCAGGTCGAGCTCCATCGGGTTGACGCCGAGTCCGACCGACAGGGCGCCCTGCGGGTCGAAGTCGACGAGCAGCACCCGTCGTCCGTATTCGGCGAGTGCGGCACCCAGGTTGATGGTCGAGGTGGTCTTGCCGACCCCGCCCTTCTGGTTGCACATCGCGATGATTTTGGCGGGGCCGTGATCCGAGAGCGGTCCCGGGATGGGGAAGTACGGGAGCGGGCGGCCGGTCGGGCCGACGCGCTCACGGCGCTGGCGGGCCGCGTCCGGCGCGAGCGTTGCCGCGTACTCCGGGTCCGGCTCGTACTCCGCGTCCGGATCGTAGAAGTGCCCCTCGGGCAGGTCGTCGTAGTCGGCGAGACGGGCGGGTTCTCCACTGCCCCGGTCGCCGGCCATGGCGTTCACGTGATGGCCGTCCATACTCTGGTGGGCTGTCGAGGAAGTGCTCTGGTGGGCTGCGAAGGTGTGGACCGCGACGGAGCCGACAGCCTCGAGCCCCGAGGGACCCTGGCCCCGTGCAACCGCTCCTGGCCGACCGCCTCCGGGAGAAAATGTCGACTCATTCACAAGTCGTCTTACCTCCTTGGATGTGACCAGGAAACTTATCGATAGGTCAGCGTGGCACCATGCCGACGGTTGGCGACTCTATGGCGTGTCGGGCGTTCGCAGCAACACAATCCACCGGACGCGGCACGATGTGTCGGTAACCGGACCCCTCAATGTCAAGGGCGCAGGGCGTCTCAACCCGATGTTTCGGGGGGACGCGAATCGGTTAAAGGGTTACGTTCACGGCGAGTTGAGAGCCCGTCGACAAGTGACCGGCCCACGGCGTGTCGCACATACGACCGGCCGGGCCTTGTCGACAAGGCCCGGCCGGTCGTGCAGCGTTTTGACGCGCTTGATTGACGCTTTATCAGCCGAGGAGCGTGCGCAGCTCCACCGACTCGAGGCCGTGCGCCTCGGCGACCTCGGGGTAGACGACCTTGCCGTCGTGGGTGTTCAGGCCCTTCGCCAGCGCCGGGTCACGGCGCAGCGCCTCGACCCAGCCGCGGTTCGCCAGCTCCACGATGTAGGGCAGCGTGGCGTTGGTGAGCGCGTAGGTGGAGGTGTTCGGCACCGCGCCGGGCATGTTGGCGACGCAGTAGAAGACCGAGTTGTGGACCTCGAAGGTCGGCTCGGCGTGCGTGGTGGCACGCGAGTCCTCGAAGCAGCCGCCCTGGTCGATCGCGATGTCGACAAGGACACTTCCGGGCTTCATCTTGGCGACGAGCTCGTTGGTGACCAGCTTCGGGGCCTTGGCGCCCGGGATCAGGACGGCACCGACGACGAGGTCGGCCTCGACGACGGCCTTCTCCAGCTCGAAGGCGTTGGAGACGATCGTCTGCACCTTGGTGCCGAAGATCTTGTCGGCCTCGCGGAGCTTGTTGATGTCCTTGTCGAGCAGGGTGACGTGGAAGCCGAGGCCCACGGCGATCTGCATGGCGTTCCAGCCGGAGACGCCGCCGCCGATGATGACGGCCTTGCCGGCGTGGACGCCCGGGACGCCGCCCGGCAGCACGCCACGGCCGCCGGCCTGACGCATCAGGTGGTACGCGCCGACCTGCGGGGCGATGCGGCCCGCGACCTCGGACATCGGGGCGAGCAGCGGCAGCGCGCGGCCGGCCGTCTCGACGGTCTCGTAGGCGATGGCGGTGGTGCGGGACTCCAGCAGGGCGTCCGTGCACTCCTTGGAGGCGGCCAGGTGCAGGTAGGTGAAGAGCGTCTGGTCCTTGCGGAGACGGTGGTACTCCTCCGCGATCGGCTCCTTGACCTTCAGCAGCAGGTCGGCAGAGCCCCAGACCTCGTCTGCGGTGTCGAGGATGGTGGCGCCGGCGGCGACGTACTCCTCGTTCGTGATGGACGAGCCGAGGCCGGCGTCCTTCTCGATGACGACCTGGTGGCCGTGGCGGACGAGCTCGTGGACTCCGGCGGGCGTGATGGCCACGCGGAACTCGTTGTTCTTGACCTCGCGGGGGATACCGACCTTCACGTCGATCACGGTCCTTGAAAGAGAGCTTGCAGGAGGAATTATCCCCTCATGCGATGCATGACGGAACTGACCGCGCCGTACGCGGCCCACCCAGTCTATTGAAGGAGCTCTTCTTGTCTAGCCTTGTAAAGCAATAAATCTTGAGAGCACCACCACCGATTTCGTAGGTCAGTCGGGGTGATCTTCGAGAAACTGCTCTCCCGCGGCACGGTGGAGCCGTGCCGCTGCTGGGTCGCCGAGCCGCTCGAGGGTGTCCGCAATCCGTAGCTGCAGTGCCGCCTCCAGTGGTCCGTCGCCCGCTTTCCGGACGGTTTCGAGGGCCTCCCGGGAGGCCCGCAGCGCCTCCTCGGGCTGCCCCGCGCACTCCTGGACGCGCGCCAGCTCCCCGATCGCCCGCGCCTGGCCCGACGTGTCGCCGACCCTGCGATAGGTGCGCGCGGCGGCCCGCCACGCCCTGAGTGCCTCCTCCCACCGGGCGACCCGGGCGTAGGCGCCGCCGATCCGGCCGTGCAACCGCGCCGCATCGGCCCGCTCGCCCCGGCCGAGCCGCAGCTCCAGCGCCCGCCCGTACCAGTCCGCGGCCCGCTGCCAGTCGCCCAGCTCGCCGTACGTACCGCCCAGCGATTCCAGTGCCCGCCCGGTGGCCACCGGGTCCTCGGCCGCGCGGGCCGCCTCCAGGGCGCCGCGGTAGCGGGTGAGCGCCGCCTCGGTGCGCCCGGCCCGGACGTCCAGGTCCGCGAGGTTGAGCAGGGCGGCGGCCTGCTCGCGCGGCAGCCGGCGCCGCTCGGCGACCTGGAGCACGAGCCGGTGCAGCGCATAGAGGTCGGGCGCGGCGGCCTCGGGGCCCTGGTGCGCGAGCAGCGTACGGGTCAGCGCGGCCATCAACCGCCGGTCCAGGGTGTCGAGTTGACCGTCCGCGACGGCGATCCGGGCGGCGTCCAGCAGCGCACCCCGCCGGCCGCGCAGCCAGTCGGCGGCGGCGGCCCGTGAGGGGAAGCGCAGCGAGCGCGGCAGCCCGGCGACCTTCTTGCGCGCGGGCGAACCCGGCTTCTCGGTCATCGCCCGGCACGACACCAGCAGCCGTACGGTCCGCTGGAGCATCCGGGCGCGGGCCAGCTGGATGTCGGCGGGCCGCTCGCACTCCTCGAGCAGGGTGCGGACGAGCGGGGCGAGGCAGCCGGGCAGCCGGTAGCGGGGGTGCCCCGCGGCGCCGTCGGGGGCGGCGCCCGTATCGTCCGGCAGGTCCGCCGGCCTCAGCAGGCCCAGCGCGGTGAACTCGTGCAGCGCCGCCCCGGCCGTGGCGACCGAGCAGCCCGCCAGCGCGGCGGCGGTGTGCGCGTCCACCAGGCCGTCCGGGGCCATGACGGTCAGTCGCAGTATCCGGGCGGCGGGCTCCGGCAGTGCGTCGTAGGCGAGGTGGAAGGCGCGGTACAGCGGGCGGGCGGCGGTGGAGACGCCGTCGGGCAGCGGTACGGCGGCCAGCGCCTGGTGCAGATCGGCGAGCGAGGACCTGGGGCGGGCGGCGAGCCAGCCGCCCGCCAGCACCAGGGCGGCGGGCTGGCCGACGCACTCCTCGGCGACCGCGTCGGCGGTGCGCGGGTCGACGGTGATCCGGGTCGGCCCGGCGTAGCGGGCGAGGATCTCGACGGCGGCCGCGCCGTCCAGGCCGCCCAGGGTGCACGGCCGGACGTCGGGGATGCCGGTCAGCGGCCCCTGGGAGACCACCACGACCAGGCAGTCCGGGGCATCCGGGAGCAGCGGTTCGACGTGTTCGGCGCCCGGCGCGTCGTCCAGGAAGAGCAGCGCGCGGCGCCCGGCGAGGGCGCCGCGCAGCAGCTCGCTCAGCTCGTCCTCGGCGGCGCCGGGCGGGGCGGCGGTGCCGAGCTCGTCGAGGAGTTCGCGGGCGATGGCGTCGGTGGGGGCCGGTTCACCGTCCCGTCCGGTGAGGGTGGCGCGCAGCACACCGTCGGGGTAGTCGGCGGCGAGCTCGCGCAGCAGCGCCTCGGCCAGCGCGGTTCGGCCGGAGCCGGGCCGGCCGGCGATCAGCAGGACGCGGCTGCGGGCGCCGCGGCGGCCGGTGAGGGTGTCCAGGCCGGTGCGTTCGATGTCGGCGCGGAGCGCCTTGAGCTCGCGGCGGCGGCCGGCGATCCGGACGGTGGCGGGCGGGGCGGCGGGCGCCGGCACGGTGGCGCCGTCCCGGCGGGGCCCCGATGCCCAGCAGCTGCGCGAACTGGAGGCCGACGGCATCGTCCACCGCGAGGTCTACGACCACGTCCCGCCCAAGGTCGAGTACTCCCTCACCGGGCT
>NZ_JBEZJZ010000089.1:0-34882 GCF_040651455.1 Streptomyces sp. NPDC048483 | reverse complement strand
GTACCGGGATGACCCTCCGCCTTGCGATCGCACGCACCAGACGCCGCGAGGCCCGCCCTCCGGGCGAACGACGGGAGTTTGACGACAGGGCCTAGCAGCGCCATGGGCACCTCCTCCGGGGCGGCTCAGGTCATGTACGGCGGTTGGCCAGGTCACCGGCTCTCGGCGGGTCAGGTCATGTCCGGGTCGCCCTTGATCAGGGCGAAGGCGGCGCCCGCCGGATCCTTGAGCATGGCCAGGCGGCCGACACCCGGTGCGTCGCTCGGCGGGATCAGCACCGAGGCGCCGCGGGAGGTGGCCGCGGCGAAGGTGGCGTCGCAGTCGGTCACGCCGAAGTACGGGTGCCACTCCGACGTCGAACCGGCCTGCAGGTTCTCCTTCGGCAGCTGCATCATGCCGCCCTGGCCGGTGTCCCCCTCCTTGCCGCCGCCGGGCGAGGAGACGACGGAGTACACCATGTCGCCGCCCATCGGCAGGTCCTGGTACTCCCAGGAGAAGACCGAGGCGTAGAACTCCTTCGCCGCGGCCGCATCGGTGGTGTACAGCTCGGTCCAGCACAGGGTGTTCGCTTCCATGACCGTCTCCAGCCCCTTGGTCTCGGCGGGCTGCCAGACGGCGAAATCGGCGCCCGTCGGGTCGGTGAAGGCAGCCAGCCGGCCGGCGGTGAACACATCCCCCGGCGGGACCCGGAGCGAGCCGCCGGCCTGCTGCACGGCCTTGGCCGTGGCGTCCGCGTCGGGGGTCTGGAAGTACGCCGTCCAGGCGGGGCTCGCGCCCTCCTCGGTCAGCGGGCCGACGGCTCCGACGGTCCTGCCGTCGAGCTGGAAGAAGCCGTAGCCGCCGGCCCCCGGACCCGCCGACCGGCACGTCCAGCCGAAGACGGCGGAGTAGAACTCGACGGCGGCGTCGACGTCGGGCGTCCCGAGATCGAGCCAGTTGGGGGTGCCCGGAACGTAATGGGTCGTCAGCACGATTACTCCTTCGGTGCGCTGCTCGCTGCTCTGCCCTTCCCTCGCTCTCAGCATGGCAGGCAGCACTGACAGTCACCCTCCGCGCGGCGCTCAGGGCGCGCCGAAGCGGTCCCGCAGCTCCCTCTTGAGGACCTTGCCGCTGGCGTTGCGCGGCAGGGCGTCCACGAACATCACCCGCTTGGGCGCCTTGAACGGCGCGAGACGGGCGCGGGCGGCGTCGATCAGTTCCTGCTCGCTCACCTCGATGCCGCCGACGAACCCGCCGACGTCGCCGTCGCCGCCGACGCCGGTCCGCCGTACGACCACGGCGGTCACCGCCTCGATCCACCGCTCGTCCGGCAGCCCGATGACCGCGACCTCGGCGACCTGCGGATGCTCGTAGAGCGCGTCCTCCACCTGGCGGGAAGCGACCAGTACGCCGCCGGAGTTGATGACGTCCTTGACCCGGTCGACCA
This sequence comes from Streptomyces sp. NPDC048483, assembly GCF_040651455.1. Lineage (NCBI taxonomy): Bacteria > Bacillati > Actinomycetota > Actinomycetes > Kitasatosporales > Streptomycetaceae > Streptomyces > Streptomyces sp. NPDC048483. The sequence goes on along the minus strand of NZ_JBEZJZ010000089.1, from coordinate 33,456 downwards.
CCGTGAAATAGCCCTCCGCGTCCCGGACGGCGAGGTCGCCGGAGTGGAACCAGCCGTCCCGGAAGGCCTCCGCGGTCTCCGCCGGCTTGTCCCAGTAGCCGGTGCACAGCTGCGGGGAGCGGTAGACGACCTCGCCGCGGCTGCCGTCCGGCACCTCCTGGCCCGCCTCGTCGACCACCCGTGCCTCCACGAACAGCACCGGGCGGCCGCAGGAGTCCATCCGGCCCTCGTGCTCGTCCGGGCCCAGCACGGTGGCCAGCGGTCCGATCTCGCTCTGCCCGAAGCAGTTGTAGAACGCGAGCGAGGGCAGCCGGGCGCGCAGCCGCTCCAGGACCGGTACGGGCATGATCGAGGCGCCGTAGTACGCCTTGCGCAGGCCGCTGAGCTCCCGTACCGCGAAGTCCGGGTGGTTCGACAGCGCGATCCAGACGGTCGGCGGTGCGAACAGGCTGTCCGCCAGGCCCGCTTCGACGAGGTCGAAGATCCGCGCCGGATCGGGACCGTCCAGGATGATGTTCTCCGCTCCGACCGCCAGGTAGGGCAGCAGGAAGACATGCATCTGCGCGGAGTGGTAGAGCGGAAGGGAGTGCACCGGCCGGTCGCTCTCCTGCAGGTCCAGGGCGACGATGGCGCTGGTGTACTCGTGCACCAGCGCACGGTGCGTCATCATCGCGCCCTTGGGGAGAGCGGTGGTTCCCGAGGTGTAGAGAAGCTGGACGAGGGTGTCGTCGTCGGCCGCCGCCTCTTCGGGGTCCGCGTCGCCCGCTCGGCCCGGCCGACCCGCCGCTTCCTGCTGTACGGCGAGCCGCTCCAGCAACCCGTCCGGGGCGCCGTGCAGCGGCAGGGTGCGTACGGAGTCCGGCAGCCGGTGGGCGAGGGCGGGATCGGTGAGGGCGAGCGCGCTGCCCGACTGCTCCAGGATGTAGCGCAGATCCTCGCCGGTGAGGCCGTGGTTGACCGGCACATGCACCAGGCCGGCGCGGGCACAGGCCAGAAAGCCGATCAGATACGCGTCGGAGTTGTGCCCGTACGAGGCGACCCGGTCGCCGGGGTTCAGTCCCTCCGCCAGCAACACCCGGGCCGCGGCGGTCACCGCGTCGTCCAGCCGGCGGTAGGTCCACGTCCGGTCCGCGTACCGGACGGCCACCCGTTCGGGCACCCGCCGCGCGCTGCGCCGCAGGACCGAGTCCACCGTGTTGCTCCGCGCTTGCGTCATGGCGCGATCCTCGGGGGCGCCCGGTGCCGGGTCAAGCGCTGTGGACAGCGAGCCGCGGGGTGCGGGCCCCGCGGACCCCGCGCACCCCTGGGTTGTTTCCCCGCCGCCCACCCCCCTTCGGGGGGTGGGCGGGTCAGGTGAGGACCCCCGGCCGCTAAACCGCCCGCTCCCGGCCCGCCCAGTACGGGTCGCGGAGCCGACGCTTGTAGAGCTTGCCGTTGGGGTCGCGGGGCAGGGTGGCGATGAAGTCGACGGAGCGGGGCCGTTTGTAGCCCGCCAGACGGCGTTCGCAGTGGGCGAGGATCTCGTCGGCGAGTGCGGGCCCCGCCGCATACCCCTCCGCCGGCTCGACGACGGCCTTGACCTCCTCGCCCCAGTCGTCGTGCGGGATGCCGAAGGCGGCCGCGTCGGCGACGGCGGGGTGGCTGAGGAGGGCGGACTCGATCTCGGCGGGGTAGATGTTGACGCCGCCGGAGATGATCATGTCGATCTTGCGGTCGCGGAGGAAGAGATAGCCGTCCTCGTCCAGATAGCCGAGGTCGCCGACGGTGAAGAAGTCGCCGATCCGGTTCTTCTTCGTCTTGCCCTCGTCCTTGTGGTAGCTGAAGCCGCCGGTGGTCATCTTCATGTAGACGGTGCCCAGTTCGCCGGGCGGCAGCCGGTTGCCGTCGTCGTCGAAGACCGCCAGTTCGCTGATCGGCCAGGGCTTTCCGACCGTACCGGGCTTCTTGAGCCAGTCCTCGGCGGTGGCGAAGGCGCCGCCGCCCTCGCTGGCCGCGTAGTACTCCTCGACGCAGTCGCCCCACCAGTCGATCATGGCGCGTTTCACATGGTCGGGGCAGGGCGCGGCGCCATGGATGGCGTGCCGCATGGAGGTCACGTCGTAGGACGTCCGAACTCCCTCGGGGAGGGCGAGCAGGCGGTGGAACTGGGTGGGGACCATATGGGTGTGGGTGCAGCGGTGCGCGTCGATCAGGGCCAGCATGTCCTGCGGCGTCCACTTGTCCATCAGGACGATGCGGTGGCCGATGTGCAGGGAGGCGCCGGCGAATTGGAGCACGGCGGTGTGGTACAGCGGTGAGCAGACGAGGTGGACGTTGTCGTCGAACGGCTTGATGCCGAAGATGCCGAGGAAGCCGCCGAGGTAGGTCTCCTCGGGCGGCTTGCCGGGCAGCGGGCGGCGGATGCCGCGGGGGCGTCCGGTGGTGCCCGAGGTGTAGTTCATGACCCAGCCCAGGGTGCGGCCGTCGGGCGCGGACTCCGGTTGCCCGGTGAGGAGTTGGGCGTACGGACGGAAGTCGTCGACCGTGCCCACGGCATACCGCCGGGCGGCCGGGAGCTTCGCCTCGTCGGCCGCCTGACGCGCGGCCTCGCCGTACCGCTCGTGGGCGATCAGCACCTTCGCGCCGGAGTCGGCGACGATCCAGGCGATCTCGGGGCCGACCAGGTGGTGGTTGACGGGGACAAGGTAGAGCCCGGCCTGGGACGCGGCCAGGTAGGCGGTGAAGAACTCGACGCCGTTGGGGAGGAGGACGGCGAAGGCGTCGCCGCGCTCCAGGCCCGCCGCGCGCAGGCCGTGGACCAGTTGGTTGACGGCGGCGTGCAGGCGGCCCGCGGTCCACTCCTCGCCGTCCGGGGCGATCAGGACGGTACGGTCCGGGTCGGCGGTGGCCTGCGCCCAGAAGCCGTTGGGCGGTGCGGCGTCGCGGGGGCCACTGGGGCCGTGGTCGCCGTGGGAGCCGTGGGTCATTCCGCTGTCCTCCTCGGTGTCGGGCGCGTCCGGGGCGTCGGCATCAGGCGCGTCCGGCGATGCGGTTGATGCGGTCGATGGCCCGCTCGAAGCCGCGGGTGAGGTCGTCGAAGACCGCCTGGACGCTGCGTTCGCTGGTCATTTGGCCGACGATCTGGCCGACCGGGGTGCCGAGCAGCGGCTCGATCCCGTGCCGCTGGATGCGGGAGTTGGCCTCGGCGACCAGCAGTCCCTGCAGCGGCATGGGCAGCGGGCCGGGGCCGCTGGGGTCGTCCCAGGCGTCGGTCCAGTCGGTGCGCAGCTGGCGGGCGGGCTTGCCGGTCAGGGCGCGGGAGCGGACGGTGTCGCCGGGGCCCGCGGCGAGCAGTTTCGCGGTGAGCCGGCGCGAGTGCAGCTCGGCCTCCTCGGTGGTCAGCCACAGGGAGCCCAGCCAGACGCCCTGGGCGCCGAGGGCCAGCCCGGCGGCGATCTGTTCGCCGGTGCCGATGCCGCCGGCGGCAAGTACGGGCAACGGGTCGACGGCGGCGACCACTTCGGGGGTGAGGACCATGGTGGCGATCTCACCGGTGTGCCCGCCGGCCTCGTAGCCCTGGGCAACGACGATGTCGATACCGGCCGCCTTGTGGTGCCGGGCGTGGCGCGGGCTGCCGGCCAGCGCGGCGACGAGGATGCCGTGGTCGTGGGCGCGCCGGACGACGTCGGGCGGCGGCGGGCCGAGGGCGTTGGCGAGCAGCTTGATCGGATAGCCGAAGGCGACGTCGAGCTGGGTGCGGGCGACCTGTTCCATCCAGCCGGTGATCCGCCAGCCGGACGCTTCGCCCTCCGCGAGCTGTGGCACCTGGTACTTGTCGAGGATTCCGGTGACGAACTGCCGGTGCTCCTCGGGGATCATCGCCTCTACGTCGGCCTCCGTGACGCCGTCGACCTTCTTGGCGGGCATCACCACATCGAGGCCGTACGGCAGTCCGTCGGTGTGCTCCTGCATCCAGTCGAGGTCGCGGGCCAGCTCGCCCGGCGCGGTGTAGCGGACCGCGCCGAGCACCCCGAACCCGCCCGCCCGGGTGATCGCCGCGGCGACCGCGGGGAAGGGCGTGAAACCGAAGACGGCGTGCTCGACGCCCAGCGTGTTGCTCAGCTCCGTCTGCATGGGCGCAGGATGCCGCAGCGGGCCGTACGAGGGAAGAGATTTTCTGATGCCACGTCAGGAACCTGCGTCGGAAACCCGAGGCCCGGTCACCGTTCCCGGCCGCGTTGTCAGTGGGTGCCCTTAGCCTTCCGGTAATGCATCAGCTCCCGGGAGAGGGGGGGTTGGGCGAACCGACGTGTACTGCGAAGGACCACAGATGTCTGATACCACGCCCCGGCCGTCACCGAAGGGGTTCGTGCCCGCGGATGACGACACCTTCGTCATCCCCGATGCGTTGCCCGCCGTCCTCCATCCGCGTCGCGGCGGTCTGCCCGGACCGCCGGTCACGCTCGACGAAGACGCCGTCGCCTCGGTGCGGCGCCGGGTGGCGGAGCTCCGGAGCGAAGTGGACTTCGTGCTCGACAGCGCGGAGAGCTCTCACGACCTGGTGGAGGCCGCGCGCGTTCGGCTACAGGGCGAGGCGGACCCGCGGGGCGCCGCCGTGCTCGCCGCCATCGTCTCCGAGGCGATCTCGTGGCGCGAGAAATTCGCCCTGCAGACGTTCGCGGATGCGTGGATCGCGGAGCACGGCATCGTGTTCGCCGCCACGGCTGCTGCGGAACTCTGCGGGGTCTTCGTCGACGGATACGGCTACAACGAGGACAAGAGTCGGCGCCACGTTCGGAGCCGACGCGAGAGCGACCGTGGCAGCACCTGGGGCGGCAAGGGCTGGTCCGAGGCCGTCGGTGTCGCGCAGCGGGTCCGCGCCTTCCTCGCGGTCGCCGGCGACGAGGACTACGCGCGCGCCGTCGAGGCGCTGGCGGAATACCGCCGGGACGATATTCAGCGCTGTGCCGCCGCGTACCTGGTACCGACGCAGACGGAATGGGTGGACGAACTCTGCGCCGCCGAACGGTCCGAGATGGACGCCCGTAATTGGGACATGGTGCTCTGCTCGGTGGGCTCGGCCGAACAGCTCGCTGTGCTGCGCGCCCACGAACAGCGATGGTGGTGGCTGTCAGGGGCCAGGCTGGGCACGGTGCTCGACGGCGTCGGTACGGCCATCCTGCCGGTGCTGACCGACCTCCTCGACGAACGCGACAGGCTGGCCCGGGACGTGCTCGACACCCTCGCCGCGCTGCCTTTCGACGAGGCGTTCGCGGCCCTGGTGCGCCACCTCCCCGAGCGGCAGGTGCACGCCGCCGTGATCGAAGGGGCGCGACGCTTCCCCGTGCGTGCGCTCCGGCTGCTCGGCGCCGCGGTGGCCGCCGGCCCCTCCGAGGCCGCCTCGTACGCCGGCCGTGTGCTACGTGACCATGTGGCGGCCCATCCCGAGCTCACCGCTGCCGTACTGCCGAGCGTGCCCGACGAAGTGCGCGCGGTGGTTGCATCGATCGGCGAGCACACGGCCGAGTGGGCGCTGGAGGCGCCGCCGGAAGCGCTGCCGCCGCTGCTGGTCGAGCCGCCGTGGACCCGCGAGCGCAGCACCGCCAGGCCGGTGGTCGTCAAGGGGCTCGTGGCGCCGGCCGAGGCCTTTGTCGTCTGGGCGCCGGGCGAGCGGCAGGAGTGGTCGGCGATGGCCGCCGACGGGCCCGCACCGGACTGGGCCGCGGACACGGACTGGGACGTGACGGTCCAGCAGTTCCGGAACGGCGCGCTGCGGCCCGCGAGCGAGCCCGAGCTGTTTCTGTTCGGCCCCGAGGAGAGTGTCCGCCCGCTGCTCGCCCAGTGGCGGCCGGGCCGGCTGCCGGAAACCGACGGTGCGTGGATGAAGGGCGTCGTGGCGCGCTTCGCCGAGGACGCGGTGCCCGCGGCGCTGGACCTCGCGCAGTCCCAGCCCGCGACCGCCGCCGAGGTGCTGCTCCCCCTCAGCGACGGCGGGACGGCCGAGCTGATGGCCGACTGGCTGGCCCGGCGCAAGACCGCACGCCCCCTCGTGCTGCGCTGGCTGGACCGGCATCCCGCCGCCGCGGCCCGCGCGCTCGTGCCGGCCGCGCTGGGCAAGGCGGGCAAGCGACGGCGCACCGCGGAGGCGGCCCTGCGGCTCCTCGGCTCCGCCGGGCACCGCGCCGAAGCCGTGCACGCCGCCCGCGGCTACGGCGACAAGGCCGCCGCCGCGGTCGAGGCTCTCCTGGCCGCCGATCCGCTGGAGGACCTCCCGGCCACGATGCCCGACGCCCCCCATTGGCTGGATCCCCATCTGCTCCCGCAGGTGCTCCTGCGCGCAGACGGGCGGGCACTGCCCGTCCCGGCCGTCCGCCACCTCGTCACCATGCTCGCCCTCTCCATGCCCGACGAGGTGTACGCGGGCGTCGAGGTGGTCAAGGAGCTGTGCGAGCCGGCCTCCCTCGCCGCCTTCGCCTGGGCGCTGTTCGAGCGGTCGGGCCTGCGCGAGGAGAGTGGCGGGGCGGGGGTTCACGCCTGGGTACTGACGGCTCTGGGGCTGCTCGGAGACGACGAGACGGTCCGCCTGTTCACGCCGGTGATCCGGGCCTGGCCGGGCGAGGGCAGTCACCACAAGGCAGTCGCCGGTCTTGACGCCCTGGTGGCGATCGGCACCGACGTCGCGCTGATGCACCTGAACGGCATCGCCCAGAAGGTCAAGTACAAGGGCATCAGGGCCAAGGCCCAGGAGAAGATCGCCGCGCTCGCCGCCGGCCTGGGTCTGAGCCCCCAGGAACTGGGCGACCGGCTCGTCCCCGACCTCGGGCTGGACGCCGCCGGCAGCCTGGTTCTCGACTACGGTCCGCGCCGGTTCGTCATCGGATTCGACGAGCAGCTCAAACCGTATGTCGCGGACGCCGACGGCAGGCGCCTCAAGAGCCTGCCCAAGCCCGGCGTCCGCGACGACCAGGAACTGGCCCCGGCCGCCCACCAGCGGTTCGCCACGCTGAAGAAGGACGCCCGGACGGTCGCCGCCGAGCAGGTCCACCGGCTGGAGCAGGCCATGGTGACGCAGCGCCGGTGGCCCGCGGCCGAGTTCCAGGATCTGATCGTCCGGCACCCGCTGCTGTGGCACATCGCCCGTCGACTGGTGTGGATCGCGCAGGACGGCGACGGGGGCGAGAGCGTCGCGTTCCGTATCGCCGAGGACCGTACGCTCGCGGACGTCGACGACGACTCGCTGACGCTGCCGGATACCGCCCGGATCGGCATCGCCCACCCGCTGCATCTGGCCGGCGCCCTCACCACGTGGTCGGAGGTGTTCGCCGACTACGAGATCCTGCAGCCGTTCCCGCAGCTGGGCCGGCCCGCGTACGCGCTGACCGACGACGAGCGGGTGGCCACCGAACTCAAGCGGTTCCACGACATCACCGTTCCGGTCGGCAAGCTGCTCGGGCTCGAGCGGCGCGGCTGGCAGCGCGGCACTGCCGAGGACAACGGAGTTCAGGGCTGGATATCCCGTGTGACCTCCGACGGTCGCGCCGTCGTCGTCGACCTCGATCCGGGCATCGTGGTGGGCAGCCCCGACTACTGGGAGGAGCAAACCATCCGGCGTGTCTGGCTCCACAACGGCACGCGGCTCAGCTGGGGGACGGATTCCACCGCGCTGCCGCTGCGCGCACTGGATCCGGTGACCGCCTCCGAAGTGCTCGCCGACCTGGCCGATCTCACCGCGCCGACCGGCTGACCGCCGCCCCCGCCCCTCAGCCCGCCGCCTCCTCCTCCAACACCGCCATCGCCGCATTGTGGCCGGGGATCCCGCTCACTCCCCCGCCACGCACGGCGCCCGCTCCGCACAGCAGCACATTGGCGTGCCCGGTCGCGACGCCCCAGCGGCCGGCGGCGGTGGCCGCCGCCTCGTCGTCGTCCGCGTACGGGAAGGCCAGGTCGCGATGGAAGATGTTGCCGCCCGGCAGCCCCAGCTCCCGGTCGAGGTCGAGGGGGCTGCGGGCCTCGATGCAGGGGCGGCCGTCGGCGTCGAGTGCCAGGCAGTCGCTGAGGGGCTCGGCCAGGTGAGTGTCGAGTTCGGCGAGGGTGGCGGCCAGCAGGCGTTCGCGGGTGGCCGGGTTCTGAGGGGTATCGGCGGTGAACAGCCGGGCGGGGGTGTGCAGTCCGAAGAGGGTGAGTGTCTGGTAGCCCTGCCTGACCAGGTCGCCGCCCAGGATGGAGGGGTCGGTCAGGGAGTGGCAGTAGATCTCGGAGGGCGGGGAGGCGGGGAGCGTCCCGGAGGCGGCCTGGTGGTAGGCGGTCTCCAGCTGACCGTAGCCCTCGGCGATGTGGAAGGTGCCGGCGAAGGCCTCCCGCGGGTCCACATGGGGGTCGCGCAGCCGCGGCAGCCGGGTGAGGAGCATGTTCACCTTGAGCTGGGCGCCCTCGGCGGGCGGGGGCGGCTCCTCGCCGAGCAGGCGGGCCAGCTCACGGGGGGCGGCGTTGACCAGCACCCGGCGGGCGCCGACGGTGCCCTGAGAGGACGTCACCTCCGCCGTACGGCCGTCCGTGGCGAGCGAGGTGACCGGGCAGTCGGTGACGATCTCCGCCCCGGCGCGGCGGGCGGCGTCGGCCAGTGCGTCGGTGAGCGCGCCCATACCGCCGATGGGGACGTCCCAGTCGCCGGTGCCGCCGCCGATGACGTGGTAGAGGAAGCAGCGGTTCTGGCGGAGGGAGGGGTCGTGGGCGGTGGCAAAGGTGCCGATGAGGGCGTCGGTGAGGACGACGCCGCGGACCAGGTCGTCGGAGAAGGCCGCCTCGACGACCTCGCCCAGGGGGCGTTCGAAGAGGGCGTGCCAGGTGGCGTCGTCGTCGACGCGGGCGCGCAGTGCGGCACGGGTGGGGAGGGGCTCGGTGAGGGTGGGGAAGATGCGTTCGGCCAGGCGGTGGGTGGTGCCGTAGAACCGCTGCCATGCGGTGAACTCACGGTCGGAACCGGTGAGTTGGGAGAAAGCGTCCCGGGTACGGTCCTCGCCGCCGCCCACCAGGAGACCGGTGGGCCGGCCGTCGCGTACGGCGGGGGTGTAGGAGGAGACGGTGCGTTTACGGACCGCGAAGCGCAGGCCGAGGTCCGCCACGATCTTCGGCGGCAGCAGGCTGACGAGATAGGAGTAGCGGGACAGCCGGGCGTCGAGCCCGGCGAACGCCCGGGTCGACACGGCCGCACCACCGGTGTGGTCCAGCCGCTCCAGCACCAGCACGCTGCGCCCGGCGCGTGCGAGATAGGCGGCGGCAACCAGTCCGTTGTGCCCGCCGCCGACGATGACCGCGTCATACGAAGTCCGTTCCGGCATGCCTCTTGGTAGCACGCGGTGATCTCGGTCGCCAGGCGCAGGCGGCTGAAACCTCCGGGCGGGTCGGTGCGGCTTCTTGACCGGGCCGGGGCCGACTTTTAGCGTCCGGCCGTGCGCCGCACCGTCACCGCCAACGGTGCGCGCTCCGGCCGTTCCGCCCACCCCGTGAGGTGACCCGTGTCCCATCGTCAGGTTCCCCGCACCGGCCGCACGTTCGCCGCACTGACCGCCGTCACCGCCTGCACCGCCGGGCTGCTCTCGGCCACCGTCCCCGCCTCGGCCGACGCCGTCGCCGACGCCCACCGGATCGCGGCGCGTCCGCGCACCGCCCCGGCGTACCCGAATCTGGCCCCGACACCCCCGATGGGCTGGAACAACTGGTCGTACTACCTGTGCAACATCAACGAAAAGGTGATCCTGGACAACGCGCGGGGGCTGGTGCGGACCGGTCTGGCGGACAAGGGCTATGACACCGTGACGGTCGACGACTGCTGGATGGCCAAGCAGCGCGGGCCGCAGGGCGAGCTGGTGCCGGACAAGGAGAAGTTCCCGCACGGCATGGCCTACATCGGGCGGGAACTGCACCGGATGGGGCTGAAGTTCGGCATCTATGAGGACGTCGGCACGCTGACGTGTGGGAAATACCCGGGCAGCTACGGGCATTTCAAGGAGGATGCGCGGCAGTTCGCCCGGTGGGGGGTGGACTACCTCAAGGCGGACGGCTGCAATGTGCCCCGGCCGGCGGGCCGTACCAAGGAGCAGATCTACCGCGACGTGTACGAGCAGCAGAGCCGGGCGCTGCTGGACACCGGACGTCCCATCACCTTCTCGGTGTCCGCGCCCGCCTATTTCCAGTACGACGGCGACCGCCTGTGGCACCAGGTCATCGACTGGTCCGCAAAGGTGGGCAATCTGTGGCGGGGCGGCCGGGACATCGCGCTGGAGCAGCAGAGCCCGGCCACGAAGTGGTCCTCCATCGTCTACAACTTCCGCTACAACGCGGGGCTGGCCAAGCTCCAGCGGCCCGGACGCTGGAACGATCCGGACTTCCTGCTCGCCGGTGACTCGGGGCTGAACCGGCACGAGATGCAGAGCCAGATGTCGCTGTGGGCGATGATGGCCGCGCCGCTGATCTCCAGTACGAATGTCGGCGCGCTGTCCCCACAGGCGCGCGGGGTGCTGGGCAACCGGGAGATCATCGACATCGACCAGGACCCGCTCGGCGAGCAGGGGAAGGTCGTCGAGCAGAACGACGGCTTCACGGTGATGTCCAAGCGGCTGGAGAACGGGGACCGGGCGGTCGCGCTGTTCAACTCGGGAGCGGCGCCGCGCACCGTGGCCACCACGGCGCAGGCGGCGGGACTGCCGGCTGCGCCCTCGTACTGGCTGCGCGATCTGGTCAGCGGGCGCGGCGAGCACAGTGACGGGAACATCGTCGCGAGGGAGGTGCCGGCGCACGGCACCGTGCTCTACCGCGTCGCCGCGCGCCGGTCCTGATCCCGGGCCGCCGCACCGCTACCGCTGGCGCCGCACCGCTACCGCCGTGCGGCGCGCTCCCGGCGCAGTGCCGCGACGCGGCGGTAGAGGGCGGCCGCCTCGTCCGTACGGCCCAGCTGTTCCAGGCACTGGGCCTCGTCCGTACGGCTGGCCAGTGCGTCGAGGTGGCCGGGGCCCAGGACCCGTTCGCGGGCGTCGGCGACCTGGCGGTAGCCGCCGAGGGCATCGGCCCAGCGGCCGAGCCAGCCGAGCGCCACGGCGATCTCCCGGCGGCTGACCAGGGTGTCGGCGTGGTCGGCGCCCAGCACCCGTTCGCGCGCCGCCGCCACCTCGCGGGCCTCGGCGAGCGCCTCGTGCCAGCGGTCCAGCCGGCCGAGGTTGACGCCCAGGCCGTGCCGGGCGCGCAGCGTCTCCGGGTGGTCGGCGCCCTGGGCGTGCCTACGGGCGGCCACCAGGTCGTGGTAGAGCGCCAGGGCCTCGGCGCTGCGGCCCAGCCGGCCGAAGCTGATGCCGGTCTCGTAACGGGCGGCGAGGGTGTCGGGGTGGGTCGGGCCCAGCGTTTCGGCGCGCGCCGCCGCCACCTCCCGGTAGGTCCACAGCGCCTCCTCCCACTTGCCCAACTGCCCCATGACATACGCCAGTTCGTAGCGGGTGGTGAGGGTGTCGGAGTGCCGTGCGCCGAGCACCCTGGCGCGGGTCTCGGCCACCTCGCGGGCCATGACGTAGCAGTCCTCGAGCCGGCCCAGGCGGGCGAGGCCGAGGGCGAGGTGATGGCGGCAGCTGAGGGTGTCGGGGTGGTCGGGGCCCAGGACGCGTTCCCGGCCGGCCAGCACCGTGGCACACACCTGCTGCGCCTCGAAGTGCCGGCCCAGCCTGCCCAGCGCGAAGCCGGCCTCCAGGCGGGCGGTGAGGACCTCGGGGTCGTCTTCGGGCGGCACCGGCCGGGCGGTTCCGGCGGCCGGGGAGGCCTCGTGGCGCCGGGTGCCGCTGTCGGTCCAGGTGTCGGTCAGGACGGCGGCGGCCCGGTCGGCCGGGGGACGGCGGGTCGCCCTGCGCGCCGGGGAGCCGGTGGTCATGCCGCGGGTCCAGGAGGGCCGGCGCGGGGCGGGCACGGTGGCACGGTTGCCGGCCAAGGCGTCCGGCCCGATGTCCTCACGGGCGTCGGCGAGACGTTTGCCCAGCTCGTCGGCGTCCTGGGGGCGGTCGTCGGGGTCCTTGGCGAGCAGGTCGAGGATGATCCGCTCGTACGGCCCGGGGAGGTCGGGGCGGCGCTCGCGCGGGGGCTGAGGGGCGGTGTCGCGGTGGCCGACGAGCACCGCCCAGGCGTCGCCGGTGCCGAACGGCGGGGTGCCGGTGGCGATCTCGTACAGCACACACCCCAGCGAGTACAGATCGCTGCGGTGGTCGACGGTGTCCGCGCCGATCTGCTCGGGTGACATGTAGTGCGGGCTGCCCATGGCGACGCCGGTGCCGGTCAGCCGGGCGGTGAAGCCGATGTCGTGGCCGAGGCGGGCGATGCCGAAGTCGCAGATCTTGACCGTGCCGTCGACGGTGCGCACGATGTTCGCCGGCTTCAGATCGCGGTGCACGATGGCCTGGTCGTGGGTGTAGGCGAGCGCGGCGCCGACCTGCTCGGCGATGTCGATGACGTCCGGGACGGGCAGCGGCCGGCGGCGGTTGTCGTCCAGGAGCTGGCTGAGGTTGCGTCCGTTGAGCAGCTCCATGACGAGGAAGAGGGTGTCGTCGTCCTCGCCGAAGTCATGGACGACCGTGATGCCGCGGTGCTGGAGGCCGGCCGCGGCGCGGGCCTCGCGGCGGAAGCGCTCGCGCAGCACCGTAAGGAACCCCGGCTCGTGCCGCGGCCCCATGGGCTTGAGGCATTTGACGGCGACCTGGCGGCCCAGCGATTCGTCGCGCGCCCGCCACACCTCGCCCATCCCTCCGCGCCCGATGACATCGAGCAGCCGGTACCGCCCCTGGATCAGCCTGTCCTCGGCCATCGCGTATCGCCGCCCCCGTTCCCGCGTTCAGTCGCGCAGCTCCCCCTGTGCGTCCTCCTGCCCGTCCAGTATGGCGGCCGACCGGCGCAGCTTGTAGGGCGCTGGGCGGGTACCGGGGCCGAGCCGCTCGACGGCGCGCAGGATGTGGCGGGGCGGGAGTTGCCAGCGCAGCGTGGAGGGAACGGCGCGCAGGAGTCGGCCGGTGGCACGCAGCCGGCGGGTGACGGTGGCGGCCGGCGGCGCCGGGCGCCCGTACAGCTCGTGGGCGTAGGCGGGCAGTGCGCCGTACGCGAGCCGGGCCACCCGGTGCCACAGGAGTGCGCGGGCGGGGACGAGCGGGGCGGGGGTCGGCGGTCTGCGCAGGAAGTCGTCGACCTGCCGGGCCTCGGGGGTGAGCGCGAGCTCGGGCCGTACGGCCGCGAAGTAGGCGGCGAGCGCGGCCCGGTCGCCGGGAACCTTGGCCGGGTCGAGGCCGACGAGCCGGGCGCTGACACGGTGCTCGTCCAGATAGGCGTCGGCCTGGGCATCGGTGAGCGCAACGCCGGAGCGGCGCAGGACGTGGAGGTAGGAGTCCACTTCGGCGCAGTGCACCCACAGCAGCAGGTCCGGCTCGTCGATGCGGTAGCGCTCGCCGGTGGCCGGGTCGACGGCGGAGAGTCGGCGGTGGATGCCGCGGACCGTGGCGCCGGCGCGCTCGGCGGCCTCGGTCGTACCGTAGGTGAGGGTGCCGACGAAGTTCGCGGTACGCATCAGCCGGCCCCAGGCGTCCTTCCTGAAGTCCGAGTTCTGGATGACGCCGGCCACCGCGCGCGGGTGCAGCGCCTGGAGATACAGCGCCCGGACGCCCGCGATCCACATCATCGGGTCGCTGTGCACCTGCCAGGTCACCGAGCGCGGGCCGAAGAGTCCCGGATCGCCTGCCATCACCGCACCTCCCGTTGCCGTCAGCGCCGTACGCGGGGCATCCCGAGGCCGATCCACGAGATGATCTCGCGCTGGATCTCGTTGTTGCCGCCGCCGAAGGTGAAGATGACGGCGGAGCGGTAGCCGCGCTCCAGTTCGCCGTGCAGCACCGCGCCCGCCGAGCCCTCCTTGAGCGGGCCGGCGGAGCCGACGACCTCCATCAGCCAGGCGTAGGCGTCCCGCCGGGCCTCGGAACCGTAGACCTTGACCGCGGAAGCGTCCTGGGGGGTGAGCGTGCCCTGCTGGAGCGCGTCGACCATCTGCCAGTTCAGCAGCTTCATCGCATCCAGTTTGGTGTGGGTACGGGCCAGCCGTCCACGGACCCAGCCCAGGTCGATGACGCGGCGGCCGTCGGCGAGCTTGGTGTCGGCGGCCCAGCGCTGGACGTTGTGCAGGGCGCGGATGGCCATGGTGCCGTGCGCGGCGAGGGTGACCCGCTCGTGGTTGAGCTGGTTGGTGATGATCCGCCAGCCCTTGTTCTCCTGGCCGACGCGGCGCGAGGCGGGGACGGTGATGTTCTCGTAGTAGCTGGCGGTGGTGTCGTGCGAGGCGAGGGTGTTGATCAGGGTGCAGGAGTAACCAGGGTCGCCGGTGGGGACCAGGAGCATGGTGATGCCCTTGTGGGGCGGGGCATCCGGGTCGGTCCGTACCGCCAGCCACACCCAGTCGGCGGTGTCCCCGTTGGTCGTCCAGATCTTCTGGCCGTTGACGACGTAGTGGCCGGTCTCCTCGTCACCCTCGCGTACGGCGCGGGTCTTGAGGGCGGCGAGGTCGGTGCCGGCGTCCGGTTCGCTGTAGCCGATGGCGAAGTCGATCTCGCCGGAGAGGATCCGGGGCAGGAAGTACGCCTTCTGCTCGTCGGTGCCGAACTGCATGATCGTCGGGCCGACGGTGTTCAGCGCCATCAGCGGCAGCGGTACGCCCGCCTGCGCGGCCTCGTCGAAGAAGATGAACTGTTCCATCGGGGTCATCCCGCGGCCGCCGAACTCCTTCGGCCATCCGACGCCGAGCCAGCCGTCGGTGCCGAGGCGGCGCACGGTGGCGCGGTAGAACCGCTTCTGGGCTGCGGGATCGGCGTACCGGGCGTAGGCGTTGTCCGGCACCAGTTCGGCGAAGTACGTCCGCAGCTCGGCGCGCAACTGCTGCTGCTCGGGGGTGTATTCGAGGTGCACGGCCCCTCCAGTTCGTCCGGTCCGGTCGGCCGGGACGGGCGCCCTGGTTCTGACGGTCCGCCGGGTGCCGGCCCGAGGGGCACAGTAGAACTTGTTCCAGAAATACGGAAGGCCCGGCCCGCACCTCGCGGTACGGACCGGGCCTTGCCGCGGGCCGGTCAGTCCATGGCACGCTTCGCCGGGTTGTTCGGTGCGACCTTGCTGCGCGGTACGTCCCTGCAGAACTTGACGGCTCCGCTGTTGTTCACATGCTTCGCCGAAATCCAGCTGTCGCGGGTGTCACGGACCAGGTACCAGATGTTGTTGCCCTCGATGTTCTGCGCGCGGACCTTGCACTGCAGGCCGATCCGCGACTGGTGGCGGATGTAACCCCGTACAAGAGCGTCTGTGCTGGGGTCCTGGCGCAGGGTCAGGCCGTGGCTGGCGGTGATGACGCCGAACGGCTTCGCCGCCGCGCCCTGGGGCGGTGCGGGGGGAGCCGCCTGAGCGGGGGCCGCGGCGAGCAGCGTCGCACCGAGCGCGAGGGCCGCGGTCAGCGCACCCGCACCGGCTGCCACCTGCCTACTTCGGACCACGAGGATGTCGGACGTGGACATAGGGATCTCCTGTTCTTGACGCACAATGCACCCATTGGCGCAATAGGGACATTACGCACAAATCACATGAATGGGACGACGCAACGACGGCCATGGAGCCGATCGTGTGACGAAAACATGACGGCGAAAACGCGTCGCCCGTCCCTCGCAAGTGCGCCCGCACGGCGGGAAGTCGGCGCGCCGCGCCGTCGGCCCGTCAGGCCCCCAGGTCACCCCAGCCGTGCCGCAGCAGCGCAAAGATCCGGTCCACCGCCGCCACCGGGTCCGGGCTGCCACCGGCCAGCCGGGGCGCGGCCAGGGCGTAGTGGGCCAGTGCGCGGACCGCCACATCGCCCTCGTCGGCGCCGGTCTCCGCGGCGATCGCGCCGGCCAGGGCGGCCTCGTGCCGCATCCACATACGGTGCGCGTACTCGCTGAGCACCGGTGTGCCGTCGATCAGCTCCCGGAACCTGTGGAACTCCGGCTCTTCATGGACCGTGCCCACCAGGTCCCGCAGATGCGCGTGCAGTCCCTCCAGGACCGTTCGGCCGGGCTCCCGGTCGCGTACCGCCGCGACCAGCACCTCGCCCCGCTCGGTGTCCTGGTCGAAGACCAGCGCCTCTTTGCCACTGAAGTGCTTGAACAGGGTGGTCACCGACACATCCGCGGCCTCGGCCACGTCCTTGACGCTCACCTGGTCGTAGCCGTGCTCCAGGAACAGCCGCAGGGCGGCGTCCGCCAGCGCCTGGCGGGTCCGGGCCTTCTTGCGTTCGCGGCGGCCGGTCGGTGGTTGCGTCATCAGGTCGGACCAACTCTCAGGGTTGAGCGACTCGGAAAGTGGAGTCGGTGCGGGCGGGGCGGCCGGTCGGTGGTCACCGGGCAGGCGGTCGGTGGTCACCGGGCAGGCGGTCGGTGCTCGCCGGACGGCCGGTCGGACGAGTGGTACAGATGGCGCAGCGAGCCCTGCGGGGCGTCGGGGGCGATGGCGTTGTCCAGGCCGCGGGCGGCGGCCTCGGCCGCCTGCGCGGCGCGGGGCAGCATGGCGGCCTCGTAGGCGCGTACCGCCTCGTCCGACTCGGTGTGCCGGGCGAGGGACAGGGCGAGTTCGCAGCCGTCGAGCATGGCGAGGTTGGCGCCCATGCCGGAGAACGGCGTCATCAGATGCGCGGCGTCGCCGAGCAGCGTCAGGCCCGGCGTGTGGGTCCAGGTGTGGGGCACCGGCAGCGCGTGGAGCGGGCGGTTGACGAACCCGTCGTCGTTCTCCCGCAGCAGCGCCAGCAGCCGGTCGTCCCAGCCGGCGAAGCGCTCCAGCAGCGCGGCGCGTACGGCCTCCGGGTCGGCGAGGCGCACACCGTGCTCCAGCGCCCAGTCCTGGGAGCCCCGGAAGGCGGCGTACACGCGGATGCGGGCATGGCTGTTGCGCTGGGCGATCAGGGCCTTGTTGTTGTGCGCGGCCATCATGCTGCCGTCGCCGACGAGCCGGGCGATGGCCGGGTGGCGGGTGTCGGCGTCGTCGCATCCGGTTTCGACGAAGGTGACGCCGCTGTAGTGGGGCGAGTGGTCCGAGAGCAGCGGCCGCACCCGGGACCAGGCCCCGTCGGCACCGATGACCAGGTCGAAGGTCTCGGTGGGGCCGCCGTCGAACTCGGCCTTGTGGGTGCCGTCGCCAAGGGGGTGGAGGGTGCGCAGATAGCGGCCCCAGCGGACGGTGCCGGGGGCGAGGGAGTCCAGGAGGAGGCGGCGCAGTTCGCCGCGGTCGATCTCGGGTTCGCCCTGCTCGCCGGGGGGCGGCGCGTGCCGGAACAGGAGGGTGCCGGTGTGGTCCAGCAGCCGCATCTCCTGACCCTCGGGGCGGGCGATCGCCTGGAAGGCCTCGGTCAGCCCCGCCTCGTGCAGGGCCACTTGCCCGGTGCCCTCCTGCATGTCGAGCGTGCCGCCTTGCGGGCGCTCCTCGGCGTACGCATCGCGGTCGAAGACGGTGACCGGGATGCCGTGCCGCTGGAGGACCCGGGCACAGATCAAGCCGCCGGGGCCGCCGCCGATGATTGCGATACGGGGAGTGATGGGGGTCATGGTGCAAGAAAAGCACAGCAACTAAGAAAGTGCAATCACTACACTTTTCAAACTAGTCAATCTTTGGGTGCGGCGATCACTACTCGGCCAACCTTCGAAAGGAAGGCGCCACATCAACCCTGGCGACAAAAGGGATAGTTGACGCGCTTCCCGTCCTCCCACTTGCAGATTTAGGTATGCCTAACCTAATGTAACGACGCGTGTCGACGACCAAACAACCTGCCACAGCACCTCCTGTGCCCGGTCCCCGCCCCGCAGCGCGGACCTTGCGGCGTGCCCCGCTCTTCGTGGCCGGACTCTGCGCGCTGGCGGTCTGTGCGGCGCTGAGCCTCGCGCTGGGCGCCCGTTCCATACCGCTGTCCACCGTGCTCGACGCGCTGTCCGGCACCGGACACGGGCGCGACGCCCTCGTGGTGACGGGGCTTCGGCTGCCGCGCACCGTCGTCGGCATCGCGGTCGGCGCGGCGCTCGGCGTCGCCGGGGCGGTCGTCCAGGGCATCACCCGTAACCCGCTCGCCTCGCCGACCACCCTCGGCATCAACCACGGCGCCGGTTTCGCCGTGGTCACCGCCATCTACGCCTTCCATCTGACCCGCCCCATCGAATACCTCTGGTTCGCCTTCGCGGGCGCCGCGGCCGCCGCCGTCTTCGCCCAGGCACTGGCCCGGCGGGCCGGCGACCTCGACCCCGTACGGCTCGCGCTGGGCGGCACGGTCCTCCAGCTCGTGCTGCTGTCCTGGACGTCGACGGTGATGCTGGCCAGCAAGCGGTCGCTGGACGAGGCCCGGTTCTGGATGGCCGGATCGCTGGCCGAGCGCCCGCTCTCGGTGCTCTGGCCGGTGCTGCCGACCCTGGCGATCGGACTGGTCGTCGCACTGGCCATCACCCCGGCGCTCAACGCCCTGGCGCTGGGCGACGATTCGGCGCAGGCGCTCGGCGTGCCGGTGACCCGCATCCGGCTGGCCGGCGGCCTCGCGGTGGTACTGCTCGCCGCCTCGGCGGTCGCGGTCGCCGGCCCGCTCGCCTTCATCGGACTGGCCGCGCCGCATCTCGTACGACAGCTGTTCCGCACCTCCGACCACCGGGTCCTGGTCCCCGGCTGTCTGATCGCCGGACCGCTGCTGCTGCTCACCGCCGACATCCTCGGACGCCTCGTCATCCGGCCGTCCGAGCTCCAGGTCGGCATCATCAGCGCCTTCCTCGGCGCCCCGCTGCTGGCGCTGCTGGCCCGGAAGGTGGCCCGATGACCGACGTCCTACGTCCCACGAAGCCCGCCTCGCCGACCTCCGCGCGCCGTCCCGCCGTTCGCCGTACCCCGCTGCTCACCCTCGGCGCCCTCGTGGTGCTGCTCGTCCTCGTCACCGTGTCGGTGTCCACCGGCGATATGCCGCTGCCGCCCTTCGATGCGCTGGGCGGGCTGTTCGGGCAGGGCGATACGGCCACCGTGCTGATCGTCCAGGAGTTCCGCGCCCCGCGGATGGCCGCCGCGATCGTCGCGGGGACCGGACTGGCGGTCGGCGGTGCACTGCTGCAGCGGCTGTTCCGTAACCCGCTCGCCTCCCCGGATGTGATGGGGGTGACCGGCGGGGCCTCGTTCGGTGCGGTGGTGATGCTGGCCGCCGGCGCCTCGCAGGCACTGATGCCGCTGGCCGCGCTCGGCGGCGGGCTCCTCGCCGCGGTGCTGCTGGGGGTGTTCGGCTGGCGCTCCGGCACCACCGTGACCCGGCTGGTGCTGGTGGGCCTCGCCGTACAGGCCGGGCTGACCGCCGCGGTGAACTTCATGGTCGTCAGCTTCCCCACCGAACTCGCCGGCTCCGCCCTCCAGTGGACCACCGGCTCGGTGTACGGACGGACCTGGACCGAGGTCTGGGCCGCGGGCGGCGCGGTGGCCGTGGCCTTGGTCATCGCCTTCGTGCTGCACCGCCGGCTGGCCGTACTCGACCTCGGCGACGACTCGGCCGGCGCACTCGGCCTGAACACCGACGCCGCGCGCCTCCAGATCCTGGTGACCGCCATCGTGCTGGCCTCCCTGGCCGCCGCACTCACCGGACCGGTCGCCTTTGTCGCGCTGGCCGTGCCGCACATCGTGCGGTTCCTGGCCGGCCCGCCCACCGCCGGAACGCTGGCGCTGTCCGGCCTGGCCGGTGCCGTACTGCTGCTCGCCTCCGACCTGGTGGCGCAGCATCTGCTGCCGGTCAGCGGGCTGCCGGTCGGGGTGGTCACCGCCACCCTGGGCGCGCCCTGGCTGCTGGTGCTGATGATCCGTCAGAGCAGTTCCGTGAACAGGAGTGTTTGATGACCGCCGACCAGCTCTCCACACAGGGCAACGGAACCCGGCTCTCCACACAGGAAAACCAGCTCTCCACGCACGGACTCGATCTGCGCTACGGCGACCGGCTGATCGTCGGCGGCCTCGACCTGGTGCTGCCCGGCGGCGCCGTCACGGCCGTCGTGGGCCCCAACGCCTGCGGCAAGTCCACCCTGCTGCGCGGGCTGACCCGCCTGCTGGCACCCGCCGCGGGCACCGTCACGCTGGACGGCGCCGACATCCACCGGATGCCGGCCCGCACGCTGGCGCTGCGGATGGGGCTGCTCCCGCAGCAGCCGGTCACGCCCGATGCGATCACCGTCGAGGCACTCGTACGGCTCGGCCGCTACCCGCACCAGAAACTGCTGAGCCCGTGGTCGGCGACGGACCAGCGGGCCGTGGACGAGGCCCTGGAGCGCACCGGGACCGCCGTCCTGCGGGACCAGCCGGTCGATCAGCTCTCCGGCGGGCAGCGGCAGCGCGCCTGGATCGCCCTGGCGCTGGCCCAGGACACCGATCTGCTGCTGCTCGACGAGCCCACCACCTTCCTCGATCTGCGGCACCAGCTCGATGTCCTCGACCTGGTCGCCGAGTTGCACTCCGAGGCGGGCCGCACCGTGGTGATGGTGCTGCACGACCTCGGGCAGGCGGCCCGTTACGCGGACCACCTCGTGGTCCTCAAGGACGGGCAGCTTGCGGCGGCCGGTGCCCCGGCGGACGTACTCGACGCGGAGCTGGTCAAGTCCGTGTTCGACGTGGACTGCCGGGTGATCCCCGACCCCGAGACCGGCACCCCGCTGGTCGTCCCCAAGGGCAGCGCAAAGCGGCACACCGCCGTGAGCGCCTGACCCGACCGCTCTCCCCCACGAGCGCTTCCTTCTCTCCCCTTCTGCTCCGCTCCCCTAAGGAAGTCGAACCCTCATGTTCACCAGTCCCACTTCTCCCGGCATCCGCCGGCTGCCGGCCGCGCTGCTCGCCGTCGTCCTGGGCGCCGGCGCCCTCACCGCCTGCGGGCCCGACAAGTCCGCGGGCGACGACTCGGCGAAGGGCAAGGCCGGCGCCGGCTTCCCCCGCACCCTCAAGACCGCCATGGGCGACGTGAAGATCCCCGCGAAGCCCCAGCGCGTCGTCGTCCTGGACACCGGTGAGCTCGACGACGTCACCACGCTCGGCGTGAAGCCGGTCGGCGCGGTCTCCCCGCACATGAAGACCGAGGGCGGGTTCCCCGCGTACCTCAAGAACGAGATCGGCGGCGTCAAGGACGTCGGCCCGCTGCTCGAGCCCAACCTCGAGAAGATCATCGCCCTCAAGCCCGACCTGATCCTGTCCTCCAAGGTCCGGCACGAGAAGGTCTACAACAAGCTCAAGGGGATCGCGCCGACCGTCTTCACCGAGACCACCGGCGGGCCCTGGAAGGCCAACCTGAAGGTTCACGCCAAGGCCCTGGGCCTGGAGAAGCAGGCCGACAAGAAGCTCAAGGCGTACGAGGCGCGCGCCAAGGCGCTGGGCGCGGAGATCAAGAAGAAGTACGACGGCAAGATGCCGTCGGCCTCGGTGGTCCGCTTCGTCGCCGGCCCGACCCGCCTCTACCAGAAGTCCTCCTACAGCGGCGTCGTCCTGGAGGACATCGGCCTGGCCCGCCCGAAGTCGCAGAGCTCCACGGACCCGGTCAAGACCATGCTCGATGTCAGCCCGGAGCAGATCGACAAGGCCGAGGCCGACCTGGTCTTCGTCACCGTCGCGGACGAGCCGGACAAGACCCAGCAGAAGGACGTCACGTCCAACCCGGTCTGGAAGGCGCTGCCCGCCGTCAAGAACCACAAGGTCTTCACTGTGCCGGACGAGACGTGGATGTCCGGCATCGGCATCCAGGCCGCCGAGCACATGCTCGCCGACGTGGCGAAGGCCACCGGCGTGAAGCTGCCGAAGGCCTGACCGGCCGACCAGGCCTGACCCTCCGTCGGGCCTGACCAACCGTCAAGGCCGGTCGGCCGTCATGGCCGACCGGCCGCCGAAGAGGGTGGGCCGTGTGTCTTGCGGGGCGAGCCGTACGCCTTGCGCGGTCATCTGTTCCTCTCGCGTCTGTTCCTCTCGCGTCTGTTCCTCTCGCGTCCTCTCGCGTCTGTTCCTCTCGCGTCCTCTCGTGCGGTGAGCCGTAGGCCTCGTGCCTGTGCCTCGCGACGCCTCCTTATCCCGGCAACGATTACGGAGAGTAATTGGTTCCCTCCGTTGCGTTCCGGCGGCCCACCCCTACCCCCGTGGCATCCCCCGCGCTCTCCCACCGTTCTCTCCCCGATGTTTCCTCCCCGATCCCGAAGGGGTCCCGCTCATGCGGATGTATCTGCTCGCTCTCAACCCAACCGACTCGGTCACCGATGGATTCCTGCCCGCCGCCGCGAGCCTCGGCCTTGATGTCACGGTCCTGACGGACCAGCCCGAGGCGCACCGGCGCACCTCCCCTCAGACCGAGGTCCTGGAGTGCGACGTCCATGACTTCCGCGCCGTCATCACCCGCATAGCGAACCACCACCCCGCCGACGCGGTCTTCACCAACAGCGATCATCTGCAGACCCAGGCCGCGCTGGTGGCGGAGTACTTCGGGCTTCCGGGCAAGGACTGGCGGGCCACGCTGCGCGCCAAGAACAAGGCCGAGATGCGACGTCACCTGACCGCCACAGGCATCGACCCAGCGCGCTCCGTGGAACTCGCAGCCGGCCAGGACCCGTCCGAGCTCGCCGCCGCCGACCTGCCCTTCCCCTGCGTCGTCAAGCCCCGCGAAGGCGTGGCGAGCGAGGATGTGGTGCTGGCCGCGGACGCCGAGGAGCTGGTGGCGCTGGCCAAGGAGATCCAGACGCGGCGCCCCCAAGCGGCGCTGGTCGCCGAGGAGTTCCTCGTCGGCGAGCTCTACACCCTGGAGACGGTCGGCGACGGACGGATCCGCCATGTGCTGGGCGGCTTCCACACCGCCGTGTCTCCCCCGCCGGCCTTCATCGAGGAGCGGCTCGATTTCGTCGCCGCCCACCCGGAGCCCGTGGTCGCGCAGGTGCTGGCGCAACTCGACGCGTTGGGCGTCGGGTTCGGCGCGTGCCACACGGAGTTCGTGGTGCACGAGGGCCGGGCACGGCTCATCGAGGTGAACTACCGCGTCATCGGCGACCAGTGCGATCTGCTGCTGGCGCAGGTCCTGGACATCCCGCTGTTCGAGCACATCCTGCGGACGCATCTGGGCGAGCCGCTGCCCGCGGACCTCGGCGCGCGGCGGGACGGGGCGGGCCGGGTGGACTACGCCCTCGCCGACCGGGCCGGGACGCTCACCGCGGCTCCCGCCGCCTTCGACCGGACGGTGGACGGCGTGCGGCTGTCCTACCGCCCGCTGCGTGAGGTCGGCGCCGAGCACCCGCACTACCGCACCAACCGCGACTACCTCGGCGTACTGCGGGCCACCGGCACCGACCGGGGCGCCGTGGACCGGGTGTCGGACGACTTCTTCGCCGCCGAGCGCTGGGAGATATCGACGTGACGGTCGCGCTCGACACCGCAACCGACCAGGCCGGGGCCGGGGCCGGGGCCGCCGAGGAAGCCGGACTGCTGCTGCGCGTTCTGGGTGCATTGCTGCGCGAGGACGTCGTCGGTCTGCGCACCCGCGGCACGCTGCTGGAGCGGCCGGACGGCCCCTGGCTGCGGCTGCCCGCCGATGCCGCGTCCGGGGCACTGTTGCTGCCGCTCGGTGAGGACGGCTATCAGAGCGAGTACGGGGCCCGGCTGCCGCTCCTCGTCCGGGAGTCCGACGGTGCCCGGCTGACCACGGTCGACGAGGTCCTCACGGCGCTTCGCGCGCTCGCCGATCCGGTCGACCGCGAGGGCTTCGACGCCTACGCCGAGGAGTGCCGGCAGACGCTGGCGACGATGCGGCTGCACGCCCGGACCCGGGACGAGCTCGAAGACGAGCTGACGATCCGTCATGGTGTCGAGTGCGGCGACTGGTCGGGGCTGGACGGAGGGCCGGCATACGACGCGCTCGCGGCCCGGCTCGATCATCCTGTCTATCCGACCGCCCGTGGCCGGTCCGGCCTGGACGAGGCGCAGCTGCGTGCCTACGCCCCCGAGTTCCGGCCGGACTTCGCGCTGCGCTGGCTCGCCCTGCCGCGCGCCGCGGTCACCGTGCCGGGCGAGGCGACGCTGCCCGCCTGCTGGCCGACGCCTGCCGACCTGGGCCTTGCGCACCTCGACAGCAGTCATCTCGCCCTGCCCGTACACCCGTTGACGCTCGGCGACCCGCTGCAGGGCGCGCTGCGCGAGACGGGCCTGGAGAGCGATGCGGTGCTGTCCGAGCGCGCGGTGCTCGACGTGGTGCCGACGCTGTCGATGCGTACCGTGGCGCTCGATGCCGACCCGGGGCTGCATCTGAAGCTGCCACTGGCCACCGCGACGCTGGGCCTGCGCAACCGGCGCACCATCAAGCCCCCGACGCTCATCGACGGCGCCGCGGGGCAGCGGCTGCTGGAGGCCGTGATCGCTCGCGAGCCGCGCTTCCGGGAGTCGGTCCTGCTGGCCGATGAGAGCGTCTACGCGCACGCCGACCACGAACTGCTGGCGGTGCTGTGCCGCCGCTACCCGGCGGGTCTGGACGGCAGTGCGGTGGTGCCGATGGCCGCGCTGCTGGGCCGGGCGCCCGGCGGGCGGCTGGTGATCGACCACCTTGCGGACCGCTTCTACGGCGGGGACCCGCTCGCTCTGCTGGACGCCTGCCTCGCCCTGCTCTTCGACTGGCAGACCACGCTCTTCGGCTACGGCATCGCGCTCGAGTCCCACCAGCAGAACATCTCGCTGGTGCTGGACCGGACGGCGGACGGCACCCGGCTGCGGCTGCTGTTCAAGGACAACGACGGGCCGCGCATCAACACTGCCCGGCTGCGCGACACCCTGGGGGACGACGCGCCGCGCCCCGAGGTCTTCGCCGACCCGCGGATCTTCGCCGAGAGCGACCGGCCGGTGCTGGACCTGTTCGCCACCATCACCGTGCACCTGTGCGCCGGTTCGTATGCCTTCGGGCTGGCCCGGGAGGGGCGTGCTCCGCTCGCGCGTGTGCTGGACCTGGTCCGCGACCGCCTCGCGGAGGCTGTGGAACGGCTGGGTACCGGCCCCCGCGACCCGGGCGCGGCGCTGCGCTCGTACGTCCTGGACGCCCCGCACCTGCCCATCAAGGCAATGGTCAGTGCCGGGTCCCTGCTGTCCAAGGAGCGTTCGGGCGCGGCCGACATCAACAAGCACTACACGACAGGACCCAACTACCTGCTGCGGACGGGGACTTCCTGATGAAGACCACTCTTTCCCACCAGGTCGAGCCGGCCTCCGTGGAGACGAAGGACCGCCCCGGTCTCGGGCGCCGCCAGGTGCATGCCGTGGCCGGGTGCTACTTCGTGGCGTCGTTCGCCGCTCTCGGCCTGCCGCCGTATCTCACCGAGATCCTGCCCGAGCTGGGCGACGAAGCCGCCCGCTGGGCGGGTCTGCTCTATATCGTGCCCACCATCTTCGGAGCCATCGGCGCCCCGCTGTGGGGACGCCTCGCGGACCGCTTCGGACGTAAACGGCTGCTGCTACGGGCGCAGTTGGGCCTTGCGGCGGCGTTCCTGCTGGCCGGCTGGGCCGACTCGATGGGCACATTCGTCGCGGCGCTGGTCCTCCAGGGCATCCTCGGCGGCACCTTCGCCGCGTCGAACGGTTACCTGGGTGCGGCACTTGAGGGCAACGCCCTGTCGCGGGCACTGACGCTGATGCAGGGCAGCGCCCGTGCGGCGCTGGTCTTCGCGCCGATCGTCGTCGGCTCGCTGTCGCCGTGGCTGTCGCCGCACCGCCAGTACGCCCTGCTGGCGGTGCTGCCGCTGACCGCGGCCGTGATGCTGGCGGCGCTGCCGGAGCCGCCGAGAGCGCCGGCCGCCGCGGCGCGGAAGGCCGAGGCCGCGGCGGAGACCGATGTCGTGCAGGCGCCCGAGGCGGGGAGCGGCACGGCGGTGGAGCCGGCCGGGCATGGCCCCCTGGCGTCCCTGCGCGCCCTCTACGCCCTGGAGTTCGCCTTCGTCTTCTCCACCGTCATCTCCTTCCCGTACTTGATCGCCCTGATCAAGGAGCGCATACCGGGCACCGGCCCGGCGGTGTCGGGCGTGCTGTTCGCCCTGCCGCACATGTGCTATCTGGTCGCGGCGATGGCGGTGCACGCCGTCTTCCGCACCCGCCCCCGGCTCGGTATCGCGCTCGGCTTCGGCTGTATCGCGCTCGGCCTGGCCGGACACGGCCTGGTCGATTCGCTGGCCGGTTTCATCGTCGTACGCCTGGTGCTCGGCGCCGGGCTCACCCTCGGTCTGGTCTGCCTGTCCGTGCTGGCCGCGGACTGTGCCAAGGGCCGCGCCCCCGGTGGGCTGTTCGGCTCGATCGAGTTCTTCTCCAAGGCCGGTGCGGTCGCCGCCGGCGTGGCCGCCGCGGCCGGCAACGACTGGTTCGGTCCTGCCGCGCCCGTCGTGACCGGCACCGCGATCGCCGTGGCCACCGTGCTGGCGATCACCGCCGCCCCCGTTCTGCTGCCCCGTCTCCTCCGCACCCGCAGGAGCTCTCGATGCCTCCGCTGACCGATTCCACCGGCACCGCCCCGGGCCCCACCGCTCCCGCCGGCCCGCCCACCGCCGACCAGGCTGTGGCCCACACCCTGCTCAACTGCCTGCTCCGTGAGGTCTCCGGCCCCGAGCACCAGACCGCCGTCGACCGCGGCCATCTGCTGCTCCGGCTGCCGCGCCGCGGTGTGCTGCTGCGCGTCGCGTTGCGCCGTACGTCGCTGCTCGGCGCGCACCGGTTCACCGGCCCGGTGACCGAGGAGACCTCGCACGGCTGGGCCGAGGTCGGCTGGCGCCGGCTGGCCGAGTATGTGCATGCCGAGCTGTCACTGCGGACCGGGGTGCACAACGAGGAGTTCCTGGCGCAGATCGCCTCCAGCCATCAGGCCGTCTCGGCCACGCTCGCCGCCCGTACGGCGGCCGGACCGGCGGACGCCACGGCACCCGCCGACGCCGGCAGCGACGCGGCGGGCGACGACGAGGCCCGCCTCGCCGCCTATCTCGCCTCCGAGCAGTCCCTGATCCTCGGCCACCGCTTCCACCCCACTCCCAAGGCCCGTACGGGTGACCCCGCCTCGTGGCGGTCGTATGCGCCGGAGACCGGGGGGTCCTTCCCGCTGCTGCTGCTCGCCGTGCGCGACGAGCTGATCGCCGAGGAGTCCGCCGCCCCCGGTGACGCCGCCCCGCTGGACGCGCTGCACGCGGAGGTCCCGGAGGGGTACCGGCTGCTGCCCGCGCACCCCTGGCAGTACGAGCTGCTGCGCGACCACCCCGGTCTGAAGGAGGCGCTGGACCGCGGCGACATCCGCGTCCTGGGCACCGGCCGGACCCCCTTCGCCGCCACGGCATCCGTCCGTACGCTCTACGACGGTGCGGCCTTCCTGAAGTTCAGCCTGAACGTCCGGATCACCAACTGCCTGCGCAAGAACGCCAGTTACGAGCTGTCCGGGGCGGTGGCCCTGACCCGGCTGCTGGAGCCGGTCCTCGCCGATCTGGCCACGCGTTTCCCGGGGAGTGCGGTGCTGCGCGAGCCCGCCTACCGCAGCCTCGCCCTGCCGGGCCCGGACGGCCGCCCGGACACCGAGCTGCTCGAGGGGTTCGGTGTCATCATCCGCGAGGGCCTGTCCCAGCGGCTGCTGCCCGGCACCGTTCCCCTCCTGGCCGCCGCCGTCGCCGACGAGTACCCGAACAGCTCTGCCCACATCTCCCGCCTTCTGGACGGCGCCGGCCCGCAGGCCGCGCTCGACTGGTGGGCGGCCTATCTGAACCTGCTTCTCCCGCCGGTGCTCGCCGCCTACTTCGACCACGGCGTGGTGCTGGAGCCGCATCTGCAGAACGTCCTGGTGTGTGTCGACGGCGACGGCATGCCCGCCCAGGTCCTCTTCCGTGATCTGGAGGGCACCAAGCTCGTCCCCGAACACCACGCCGAGCTGCTCGCCTCGCTGCCCGAGGCGATCGCGGCGCCCATGACGTACGACGCCCAGCGCGGCTGGGACCGTGTGGTGTACTGCCTGCTGGTCAACCACGTGGCGGAGATGCTGGCCGCGCTGGCCGATCTGCACCCGGACACCGAGGCCGATCTGTGGGCGCAGGTCCGGCGCACTCTGCAGGTCCACGCCGACCGGCACGGCTGCCCGCCGCGGCTGGCCGCCCTGCTCGCCGGCGTCCCGCTGCCCGCCAAGGCCAACCTCCAGACCCGCTGGGAGCGCAAGGCCGACCGCGAGGCCGGTTACGTCCTGCTGCCCTCGCCGCTCGCCGAGTCCGTCCTGACCGGCGCCGTACGCACCGACGACACCGCCCCCTGGAGCGCCCGATGACCGCCCCCACTCCCCCGGTCCGCGACCGCGCCCGCGCCCTGCGGTCCGACGAACTCCCGGCCTATCTCTACGACGTGGTGGCGCTGCGCGAGCACATGGCCCGGATCCGGGCAGCCCTCCCCGCCCGCGTCGAGCTGTATTACGCCGCCAAGGCCAACCCCGAACCGGAAATCCTGACGGCCCTGCGGCCCTACGTCGACGGCTACGAGGTCTCCTCCGGTGGCGAACTGGCGCACGTCGGCAAGGCGGTCCCCGGCTCCCCGCTGGCGTTCGGCGGCCCCGGCAAGACGCCCGCCGAGATCACCCGGGCGCTGGAACTCGGTGTCGAGCGCTTCCATGTGGAGAGCGTGTACGAGCTGCACATGCTGGCCGAGCTGGCCGCCCGCCACGCCCCGGACGGCGGCCGGATCGCCGTACTGCCGCGCTTCAACCTGCCGGTGGGCGACGGCGCGCTGGACGGCAGCTCGCTGGCGATGGGCGGCCGTCCGACCCCCTTCGGCCTGGATCCGGCGCAGGCCGACGAGGTGGTCGCGCTCCTCACCGACGGCACCTACCCGCACCTCGAACTCCGCGGTGTTCACGCCCACTTGGCGAGCGGGCTGGAGGCGCCCGAGCAGCTGGCGGTCTCCGGGGCCATCGTGACCTGGGCCGCGCAGCTCGCCTGGCGACACCGCATCAGCCTGTCCGAGGTGACCATCGGCGGCGGTATGGGCGTCGACTACGCCGCGCCCGACACCCACTTCGACTGGGTGGCCTACGGGGCGGGCCTGGCCCGGCTCGCCGACGCCCATCCGGGCCTGACCCTGCGCATCGAGCCGGGCCGTGCGCTGACCGCGTACTGCGGCTGGTACGCCACCGAGGTGCTGGATGTGAAGCAGAGCCACGGGGAGGAGTTCGCCGTGGTCCGCGGCGGCACCCACCATCTGCGTACCCCGGCGACCAAGGGGCATGACCAGCCCTGCACGGTGCTGCCGTCCGACGAGCCCTGGCCGCACGCCTGGCCCCGCTCGGCGGCGACGGGCGACCGGGTGACGCTGACCGGTCAGCTCTGCACCCCCAAGGACGTCCTGGCCCGCAATGTTGCGGCGCCGGGGCTGCGGGCCGGTGACCGGGTGGTGTTCGGGGTGGCCGGGGCGTACGCCTGGAACATCTCGCACCATGACTTCCTGATGCACCCGCGGCCGGGATTCCACTTCCTCGGCGGTACGGAGGCCGGCGGGATCGCGGAGTCCGGCGGCAGCGCGGGGTCCGGCGTCGCGGGAGACGAGGTCTGACCTGCTCCGCCCAACGAGGTCCGCCGGAAGCTCGCCGCAAGGTCCCCTGGCAGGTCCGCCATCCGCGCGTCCGGCAGGCGGTCCGTACCCTCCGCGAGGCCTGTGCCCGGCACTCCGTACCGTTCTGCGCCCTGTCCACCACGCCGGAGCGCCGCGCCGAATGGCACGCCGACGGTGTGCGTGCCTTCGTCCTCGGCAAGGACCGCGATCTGGCGGCGCGGGCGCTGCGGGGCCGGCCGGAGCGGGTGGCGGGAATCGGCTGAGGGGGCGCCACCCGCGGCATTCCGTGCCGACAGGCGGCGGCCTTCACCACCAGTACGCGGGATAGACCGGCGCCTTCCGCCGCGCCCTCGACGCCGCGTACCCCGCCAGGACCAGCAGCACCGTCGCGCCGAGCAGCGCAGCGAGGAAGCGCAGCGGGTCCGGCCCCTGCAGTACGACGATGACGGCGGTTGCGCAGGCGGGGGAATGCGGGGTGCGGGTGAGCATCATGGCGCCCAGGGCGAGGGCGGCGGCGGCTGCCGCTGCCCATGGGGAGTGGCCGAAGGCGGCGAGGACCCCGTAGCCGGTGCCGGCGCTGAGGAGGTGGCCGCCGATCACGCTGCGTGGCTGGGCGAGGGGCTGGGTGGGGGCGCTGTGGACGAGGGCGGCGCTGGCGGCCAGTGGGGGGATGAGCACCGCCTGGTGGACGAGCGTGCCGATCGCCACCAGGGCGAGCAGGACCGCCGTCGCGCCGCTGAGGATGTGCAGCGCGGCGGCCGGGGACGGCGGCGCGGGTGCGTGGCCGCCGAACGGGCCGGGGGTGCGCTCCGGAGTGCCTTCCGGGGCGGTGGTCTGCGGCGAGACCGTGGTCTGCGGCGGGGCGGCGACTTCGGCGTGATCGAGGCTCATACAACACTTCGGGACGATGCCGGCGCGCGCGGCCGGCGAGGGTGGGCACGGGATGGAAAGGTCCAGCTCTGCGGACTGCATCCACAAGCACACCCTCGTGGTCGACGAGGGTCCGACCGTACGCACGGGCCCAGGTTCAGGCGGCGTAGTCCGGTCGGCATTCTCTCATCCGCTGGTCCGGGGCCTGCGGGACGGGTGCCCTGGCCCGGCCGCGGCCCGCCCCCGGCAACACCTTCGGCGGGATCGGCCCGGCCGCCCAGTGGGTACCTGTGGCCTGGAGTACGGGAGCAAGGGAGCTGAGCGGGAATGGCCACGAGCAATGCGTTGGTGATCGCCGGAGCGGGCCTGGCCGGGGCGAAGGCCGCGGAGACACTGCGCGAGGAGGGGTTCGACGGGCCGCTGGTGCTGCTGGGGGACGAGCGCGAGCGCCCCTACGAGCGGCCGCCGCTGTCCAAGGGGTATCTCATGGGCACCTCGGAGCTGGAGAAGGTGTATGTGCATCCACGCCAGTGGTACGGCGACCACGACGTCGATCTGCGGCTGGGCACGGCGGTCGGCGCGATCGACCCGGCGGCCCACGAGCTGACCCTCGCCGACGGGAGCCGCCAGGGCTACGCGAAGCTGCTGCTGGCCACCGGGTCCACCCCGCGCCCGCTGCCGGTGCCGGGCGCGGAGCTCGATGGGGTCCTGTATCTGCGGCGGCTGGCGGACAGCGATCTGATCAAGGAGACCTTCCGCACCGCGCGCCAGATCGTGGTGATCGGTGGCGGCTGGATCGGTCTGGAGACCACGGCCGCCGCCCGCGCCGCGGGTGTCGAGGTGACCGTTCTGGAGGCGGCGGAGCTCCCGCTGCTCCAGGTGCTGGGCCGCGAGGCCGCCCAGGTCTTCGCGGACCTGCACACCGATCACGGGGTCAGCCTGCGCTGCGGCACCCAGGTCGCGGAGATCACCGGGACGCTCGGCCACGCGGACGGGGTGCGGCTGACGGACGGCACCGACATCCCGGCGGACGCGGTGATCATCGGCATCGGCATCACGCCCAACAGCGGGCCGGCCGAGGACGCCGGACTCGAGGTGGCGAACGGCGTCCTGGTCGACGCGCAGCTCCGCTCCTCGCATCCGGACATCCACGCCGCCGGCGATGTCGCGAACGCCTTCCATCCCGTCCTGGGCAAGCACCTGCGCGTCGAGCACTGGGCCAACGCCGTCCATCAGCCAAAGACCGCGGCCAAGGCGATGCTCGGCCAGGACGTGGCCTATGACCGCCTGCCGTACTTCTTCACCGATCAGTACGACCTGGGGATGGAGTACACGGGCTACGTCGAGCCCGGCGGTTACGACAGCGTCGTCTTCCGCGGCGACACCGCGCGCCGCGAGTTCATCGCGTTCTGGCTCTCCGGCGGCCGGGTGCTGGCCGGGATGAACGTCAACATCTGGGATGTGGTCGAGCCGATCCGGGCGCTGGTGGCCGGCGGGCGGACGGTCGATCCGGCGCGGCTCGCGGATCCCGGGGTGCCGTTGACGGACCTCGTATGACGCGACGGCCCGGGCGCCGGGCGGATCCTCACTCCGGAACGGACCGCAGGAGCATCAACGAGCCCTTGAAGTACGGCTGTTGTCGCAGCTTGCCATACCGTTCGTCCCATGCGCCGCTCGCCAGGTCGCGCCGCAGGTCCGCGGCGAACCGGGCCCGTGCCTCCTCGTCGACAAAGCTCCACGCCGAACATGCCTGCCGCGCACCGGGGTCGAGGAGGCGCTCCGGGCGCCCGTAGTACGCCTCGTTGAAGCCGTCCGTGCAGTCCAGCGGCACCGGGACCGGCTGCACGGTGGTACGGCCGCCCAGCGCCTCGGTCAGTTCGGCGATCGGCGGGTAGCGCCGCGCCTCGGTGTCCAGGACCTCGGGTGCGTACGCGTACAGCCAGAAGTCCCGTACCAGGTCCGGGTCGCAGGTCAGCACCACGACCGGGCCGCGTGCCACCCGCCGCATCTCGCGCAGTCCGGCGGCGGCGTCGCTCCACTGGTGCACGCTGAATGTCGTCATGGCGGCGTCGAACGAGGCGTCGGCGAAGGGGAGTTGTTCGGCGATGGCGTCAACTGCCGCAGGGAGGTGGGCGGGTCGCTGCACGCGCATCGCGGCCGACGGCTCGACGGGGGTGACCTCGGGCGCGGCCGACTCGTAGGAACCGGCGCCGGCGCCGACGTTCACCACCGTGCGCGCGGTGCCGAGCGCTTGGGCTATGCGGGCGGCGATGCGGTCGTCGGGGCGGCGGTGGTCGGCGTAGCCCCCGCCGACCGAGCCGTAGTCCACGTCCCCGGCGCTGCCGTCCGGTGTTCGCTCGTCCATGGGGCGAACGTAGCAGCGCCGCGGAAGACTTTTTTCGTTTTTGCGGTGAGCGTGGTGGGTGAAGCCTGGCGAGCGAAGCGATCGGGCCGGCCGCACGTTTACGCCCCGCGCCGCCGGTTAGCCGCACCGAAGATCGCGCGCCCGGGGCGAGGCGCGCACCATGGAGAGGAAGGAGGGTCGCCATGACCACTGAGCCGATTCCCGACGGACCGGGCCCCGTACCGAGCGAACCGGAGCCCGTGCCGCGTGACCCCCACCCGGCCGAGCCGGAGCCGGACGAGCCGGGTCCGCACCCGACCGAACCGCCGGGCACCGGTCCGGGCGAGCACCCGGCCCCGGAACCACCCGACTGACCGACCGCACGGGGTGCCTCCGCTTGCGTGCACAGGGTGACGGAGCCAACGTGGGACGTCCCACCCCTTGATGCGGGAGGGTGTGAACGGCCTCGGGACGCGTCGCCACGCGGGAGAAGACAGCATGCTGCTGCCGGACAAATCTGTGCTCGCTTCACACCTTCGCCGCTACCGGGTCTGGGAGGACCTGGTCGCCGCCGCGCCCCATGACCCGGCGCGGCGCCGCCGGCTGGAGGATGTCGGCTACACCCTGTGCGTCCTGACGGG
>NZ_JBEZJZ010000088.1:0-35398 GCF_040651455.1 Streptomyces sp. NPDC048483 | reverse complement strand
CGACACCGGCAGCCTCACCGCCTCCGAACTCGCCCAGCGCCTCCAGGTCAGCCCGGCGTCCATCTCCAAAGCGATCACGTTCCTCGAGGGCCTGGCCCTCGTCCGCCGGGAACGCGACGAACGCCGCCGCGAGCGCTACGTCGTCGACGACGACCTCTGGTACCAGTCGATGATCCGCAGCGCCCGGGCCAACGACCAGTTCATCGAGACCGCACGTCAGGGCATCGGCATCCTCGGCCACGGCACCCCGGCCGCCACCCGCCTCGAAAATGCCGCCCGCTTCCTCGACTTCGTCAGCGAAGGGCTCATCCGCGCCGCGGAACAGGGCCGCGAGGTCCTCTACACCAGAACCGAAACGACCCCGGACGGCACCGCCACGCCACGCTCAGATCACGCATAGACAGCTGCCGCTGAACTCGCCATCTGGGCCCGCGCCGAGGCCGGACGGACCCCAACCGCCGCAGCCGCGCCGGCAGCCGCCGTCACCGCACGAGCCCTCGCCTCGACAGGGGACCACAAGGGCGCCCTGCGCGCGGTCGCCGACGCCCGCTCCCTCGCCGAGCGCCTGGACACCTCGCAAGGCGCCGACACCTGGTTCGGCTACCCCTGGTCATGGACGCCGCAACCTGCCTAAAGGTCGACGGCGACGATTCCGCAGCGGCAGACATGGCTGTTGACGTCTGGCAAAGGCTGCCCCAGACGTATCAGGACGGCTTGATCCGAACCCGCGCCGACGCTCTGCACCAGACGCTCGCCGGCACCGCCCACAACCGACTCGGTGAGGTCCTAGCGGGGTGACCGATGCCGTCGCCGCCACGGAATGGTGGGCCGGGACGATCGCACAAGAGAGGCGCCGCGCTGGCTCAGGTGCGTGGGAGTGCCCCCGCCCTCGGAGCCTTTCCCCTCTGCTGCCCATCAGGCTTTGCCCCAGGTCCCGCACTCTCCGCCCATCAGGTGGCTCCGTTCACCGTCGCTGCGGGATCCGGCATGGACCACATCGAGGACGAGCGGCCATCGCCGGTAGGGAGTCACACCGGGTCCGGCAGGCCCATGAGCGCGAGTTTGGCCGGATCGATCACAGCGGTGATCTCGGTGATGCGGCCATCGGCGACGGTGAAGGCGAGGAGGGCGAGGGGGGTGCCGTCTTCGCTCCAGGAGATGACGCCGGGGCGGCCGTTGACGGTCGCCGCATGTCCTCGTGCCGCACTGCCGGCCACGCGCGCGCGGGGTGGATGCCGCCCTGACCATTCGATGCCACCTGCCCGTGGACTGTCGGGAGCGGGCAGGTGGCCCGCAGCCCGTGGTTCACCTGGTGGCGGTCACGGTCGGGCAGGTGCGGTGGCGGACCCAGGTGGCGCCGGCTGCGACGGCGCCGATCATTCCGGCCGACGCAAAGGGGACGGTGAAGAGGAGCTGGTAGTACCCCACCACGTAGTTCCCGAAGAGGCCGATCGCGACGCCCAGCGCGGCCGCTGCCAGAAGAATGACGGGCAGAGCCTTGGTCAGGGCCTGCATGGTCGCTTCGCGCGCGAGGGCGCCATAGTGCTGGAGCGTCCCGCGCACGGCGCGCCGGACCATGAAGAAGGCGGCAAGCACGCACACGGGCAGGCCCACCCACATCAAAGGGACGCCGGGATTGGGGAACTTGCGCACCTCCCACCGCGGGGGTCCGTCGAGCGTGGTGGTCATGGATTCGAAGCTGGGGTCGAGGAGGTGGGACCAGCTCACAAACCAAAAGGCGAGGGTGGCAAGGGCGGGTAGAGCGGCGCCCTGGGCCGCCGCGATGGCGGTTTCCTTCAGGTGCCGGTGCACCGGCAGCAGACCGCGTTCGTCGGCCCAGGAGGTGGCCAGTGCCTCGATGTCCCCGCCGATGTAGTCCGCGACCGACCGGCCGTCCGAGGAGGCGGCAGTCAGGTCCGCGGCCAGCTCCTCGGCCATCTCTTCGGCCGTGTCCTGTTCGACGCTGAGGCGGCGCCACGTCTCCGTGGCCTTGTGTATCGCGTCCTCGACCGTCAGTGTCATGATTCCTCCCGCGCAGGGTGGCCGATGATGGAGCCGATGCGCGTGGCGAATTCGCCCCAGTCGCGGCTCGACGCCCGGAGCATCCGCATGCCCGCTTCGCTGGGCCTGTAGTAGGTACGGGCGGGGCCCCCGTCGCCGCTGCGGCGTTCGATCTCGACCAGCTCGCGTTTACGCAAGCGCGCCAGCGCCGGGTAGATCGAGCCGTCCGCGACATCGAGTCCGGCCTTGGCGAGCGCGAAGGAGGCGTTGGTCCGCGCCGGCCAGTCGTTGGAGAAGGCGACGCTGACCTGCCGGCACTCGAATCGCGAGTGGCACTCGGATGGTGAGCGGCAACAGGACGTCGCGGGTGGGCTGGACGACCTCGTGCGGGCCGCTCGCGGCGAGCCCGGTCAGACGCCTTCTGGTACGGATCTGGTGCGGGACGCCTGAACCGGTCCGGGCAACAAACAAGGCCCAGGTCTCCGACCTGGGCCTCAACTATGGAGCGGGTGACGGGAATCGAACCCGCGCTCTGAGCTTGGGAAGCTCATGTTCTACCATTAAACTACACCCGCGTAATCCCGCCTCGGATCCGAGAGCGGAACATCGTCGCACACTCTACCCCATCGCCGTCCGCCGGTGCATTTGGCGTTTCCGGGGTGTGCGGAGGAGGCGCAGGCGTGACGCGGAAGCGGCGTGGCCGGAGGGCTTCGGGCGGGTGTGGCGGGTGCGTCGTGGGGGTGGGATGCGGCTGCGGGGTGCGGGAGTTGGGGCGTACGGTGGGGGCTCGGAGTGCCGCCTGCGAGGGCGCCCAGTTCATCCCCTAATGTGGCTTTTGTTGTCCACGCAGTTGGGAGAGGGACTTGATGGAGCGCACCGTCGTACGTTGTGCCGAGGGCCACGTGTTCAGCACCGCTTCGTTCCCCATGCAGACCACCGACCGGCTCGGTCCCGGACGGTTGCTGCGGTGCCCGCGCTGCGCTCGGCTGCGGCAGTCGGTTCCGGTGGAGTACGCCAAGAGGTAGCGGAGTACGCCAAGAGGTAGCGGACGGGGTAGCCGCAGCGAGAGCAGCGGGAGTAGTAGGAGCAGTACGGAAGGAAGTGGAAGGGCCCGGTCCCCTCGGGGGGCCGGGCCCTTGCCGTGCGGTGGGGGAGGTGCGGGCGCGTATCCTCGTCTGCGTGCTTCTCTCAGACAAGGACATCCGGGCCGAGATCGACGCTGGTCGGGTGCGTATCGACCCCTATGAAGAGTCGATGGTGCAGCCGTCCAGTATCGACGTGCGCCTCGACCGCTTCTTCCGGGTGTTCGAGAATCACCGCTACCCGCACATCGACCCCGCCGTCGAGCAGGCCGACCTGACCCGCGAGGTTGTTCCGGAGGGGGACGAGGCGTTCATCCTGCACCCCGGTGAGTTCGTGCTGGCCTCGACGTACGAGGTCATCACCCTGCCGGACGACCTCGCGTCGCGGCTGGAGGGCAAGTCCAGCCTGGGGCGGCTGGGGCTGCTGACGCACTCGACCGCCGGGTTCATCGACCCGGGTTTCAGCGGGCATGTCACGCTCGAGCTGAGCAATGTCGCCACGCTGCCGATCAAGTTGTGGCCCGGCATGAAGATCGGGCAGCTGTGCATGTTCCGGCTGACCTCGCCGACCGAGCACCCGTACGGCAGTGACCGGTACGGCTCCCGCTACCAGGGGCAGCGCGGCCCGACGCCGTCCCGGTCGTTCATGAACTTTCACCGTACGCAGGTCTGAGCGGACCGCGGACGGGGCGGGCAACAGCGACGCACGAGGCGACGGGTAACAGGCGACAGCCGGCAGAAGGTCTGAGAGAGAATTTCGTGAGTGGTGTACGGGAGAACCTGACGTACGAGCGGTTCGGCGGGGCGATCCGCGAGCTGGCGCAGACGATCGCGGACGACGGCTACGAGCCCGACGTCGTGCTGTCCATTGCCCGCGGCGGCGTTTTTGTTGCAGGCGGTCTGGCGTACGCGCTGGACTGCAAGAACATCCACCTGGTGAATGTGGAGTTCTACACCGGGGTGGGGACCACTCTGGAGATGCCGGTCATGCTCGCGCCGGTGCCGAATGCGATCGACTTCTCGCAGAAGAAGGTGCTGATCGCGGATGACGTGGCGGATACGGGCAAGACGCTGAAGCTGGTGCATGACTTCTGCGTGGGGACCGTGGCAGAGGTCCGCAGCGCGGTGATCTATGAGAAGTCGCACTCGCTGGTGAAGTGCGAGTACGTGTGGAAGCGCACGGATGAGTGGATCAATTTCCCGTGGAGTGTCGAACCGCCCGTCGTGCGCCGTGACAATCAGGTGCTCGACGCCTGAGCGAGGCGTGTAGCGGCAATGAGTGCCGTGGCGTCGCCGACTTCCCTTTTTTGTCAGGGAGTTGATAAGGCGGCACTCTTTTGACGCTGCCCTCTGCGCGGCTTTCGGCCAATACCGTTCCGGGTGTTCCGCCGGTGCTTACCTCCGAGTAAAAACCGGCGGTAACAGCAGACCGGAGGGGAGGCCCAATGGTGCGTGCGGGATGGGTGCGGCGGGCGGATTCACGACGGCGCGGGCGGGCGGACTTACGACGGCGCCGGCGGTTCGGTGTCTTCGGTGTCTTCGGCGTCTTCGGTGTGGCGATCGCGGCGGGTGGCCTGGTGGCGGGCGGGATCGCCGGGGCCACCCCGGTCGCCGCTGCACCGGGGGCTCATTCCGGCGCGGTGGCGGGGAAGCCGCTGCCGCCCGAACTGGAGAAGATCCGGGCCGAGGAGGCCACCAAGCTGTACGGCGACCCGGCGGAGCGGCCGGTCGGGGAGCGGAAGACCTCGTTGATCTCGCTGGGGGACAGCGAGATATCGGGGGAGGGCGTCGGGACGTACGAGCCGGGGACCGACGGGCCCAGCAATTGGTGTCACCGGTCCCCGGATTCCGCCGTGCACCGGACCGGTATTGCGGCGGATGTGACGTACAACGTCGCGTGCTCGGGGGCGTACAGCGGGAATATCCGGATCGGTGGGAGCAAGCAGTATCCCGATGAGCTGGTACAGAGCGACAGTCTGGCGATCAAGGCGCGTAATACCCGGCTGAAGATGGTGCTGCTGGTCGCCGGGGCCAATGACGATCTGCAGTTCGGGCCGGTGATGACGGATTGCGTCGAGCGCTGGTTCCTGCTGCAGGGGACCTGTGAGCCGAAATACCGGCCGGGGTGGCAGGCGCGGGTCGACGGGCTGGTGCCCAAGGTCGAGCAGACCGTGCAGGATCTGCGGACCGTGATGCGGGACGCGGGATACGCGGACGGCGACTACCGGCTCGTGGTGATGTCGTATCCGAGTCCTATCGGGCCGGATGTGGAGGACAATCCGCAATTCCCCGGAAAGCTGCCGGGCGGCTGCACGGGTTATACGTCCGATGCGGGGTGGGGACGGAATGCCGCCGTACCCACCTTCGAGGAGGGCGCGCGGAAGGCCGCGCGGGACACCGGGGCGGCCTATCTCGATGCCTCGCGGCTTTTCCACGGGCACGAGGTGTGCATGGAGGATCCCTGGGCCCGCGGGCTGTACGTCAACATCTCCAACCCCTTCCCGCCGGACGCGAATTCGGTGCGGCAGTCGTTCCATCCCAATGCGCGCGGACACGGCGCGTTCGCGTCGTGCCTGACGCAGCTGTATGCGGCGTCGGGGCTGCGGGAGGCGTCCTGCACGGATCCGGCCGGCAGCGGGCAGCCGAAGCTCTACGCCGGGGCCTGGGACGACGCGTACCGGCCGCTGAAGAACGCCGGTACCGGCAGCTGTGTGGATGCGGCCGGTGCGTCCAGCCGTAACGGGACGGCGGTCGGCGGCTGGGACTGCACCGGGCAGCGCCATCAGAGCTGGTGGTACGACCAGGACCCGGGGCAGAAGTCGCTGCATGTGGGGCTGACGCAGGACCGGTGCCTGGATGTGCCGGGCGGACGGTACGAGCCCGGGGCCGCGTTGGTGCTGTGGAACTGCTCGGCGGCGGCCAACCAGCAGTTCGTACGGGACGGGGCCGGCGGGACCCTCCGGCCGGCCGCGGCGACATCGCTGTGCCTGACGCTGGCCGGGGCGAAGGAGCCGCTGCGGCTGCAGGCGTGTGACGGCTCGGCCGGGCAGCGGTTCGCCTGAGGGACCCGGTACGGCTGACGGATCCGGTACGCGAAGGGCCCGCTACGGATGTCCGTAGCGGGCCCTTCGGTGTCCTTACGGCCGGAGGAGGGCGGCGGTCAGATCGTGCCGAGCTTGAGCAGGGCCAGCAGCGCGACCAGCTGGATGGCGGAGGCGCCGAGCGCCTTGGGCCACGGCAGGTCGTGCGACTTGCTGACCATGGAGGTGAGCAGGAAGCCGGTGGCGAGCCAGGTCAGCCAGCCCAGGACCTGGACGACCGGGCTGTCGCCGCCGAGGAACATGGCGAAAAGCAGCCGGGGCGCGTCCGGAATCGTCATGATCAGCATGCTCAGGCCGATGGTCGGCGCCCAGGCGCCGTCGCCGCCGAGCTGGCGGGCCATGGTGTGGGTGACCGTGCCCAGGATCAGGCTGCCGATGATGAACATCACGGCGGTGATCCCCACCCAGGGGATGCTCTGGGAGAGGGTGGCGTGGAGCACATCCTCGCGCGCCTTGTCGAAGCCGAAGACCGCGAGCAGGCCGTAGATGAAGGTGACGGTCAGCGCCGGGCCCCACACCTGGTGGTCGCGCATCTGCCAGAACGTGGGCGCGGGGCGCAGCACGATGCCGGACAGCAGCTGCTTCCAGTGCAGCCGGGGGCCGGCCGGCGGCGCGGTGGTCTGGCCGGCGCGGTAGGTGCCGCCGTCCGCGTACTGGCCGTCGGGGCCGGGGCCGTTGTCGTACTGGTCGGGGTGCGGGCCGTACGCGTCCGGGGCCTCGCCGATGCTGAACTGGCGGGTGTGACCTGCGTTGTTGTCGTCTGAGTACGGGGCGTGAGCCTGCTGCTGGGGGTCGTAGCCGCCGCCGTCGCCGAAGTACTCCGGCTCGCCGTGCTGCCCCTGCGGCGGGCCGCTGTAGCCCTGC
Source organism: Streptomyces sp. NPDC048483 (assembly GCF_040651455.1). Taxonomy (NCBI): domain Bacteria; kingdom Bacillati; phylum Actinomycetota; class Actinomycetes; order Kitasatosporales; family Streptomycetaceae; genus Streptomyces; species Streptomyces sp. NPDC048483. The sequence continues at coordinate 28,350 of NZ_JBEZJZ010000088.1, read as the reverse complement.
GGTGGCTGCGGCTGCTGCCACTGCCCATGCGGGGGCGGGGGCTGCTGCCCGTACGGTCCTTGCTGTCCGTACGGAGCCTGCTGCCCCTGGTGAGCCTGCTGTCCGTCCTGCGCGGTACGGGGATCCCGTCCGCGACCCATCCTGAATCCAGCCACAACATCGAAAGTACCTGGTCCGTGGGGATTGGGTGGCCGACCGCGAAGAGTGGGCGGGGGTTTGCTGCTGACCTGTGACATCCCCTAAGGGACGGCTCAGGGGGAACCCGTAGGGGACAGGCGGGGCGCGCCGGGCGTCCAGCGGAGGGTCAGCTCCGGCAGGTTCTCCATGTTGTCGCTGCCGTCGCCGGTCGCGATGACCGTGAAGCCGTGGTGGGCGTAGAAGGCGCGGGCCCCGGTGTTGAGGCGGAAGACGTGCAGGGTCAGGCCGTCGGGGCTGAGCCGCTGCGCCGCGGCGAGGAGGCGGCTGCCGATGCCGGTACGGCGGACGTCCGGGCGGAGGTAGAGGTGGTCGAGGAGATCGCCCTGCACGGCCGCGTAGCCCAGAATCTCCGGGCCGCGGACCGCCACCAGGGTGCGCGACTGCGGCAGCACGATCTCGCGGATCCAGCGGGTGACCTCGTCGTGGGTGCGCTGCTGGGGCGGCAGGTACGGCATGGCGGCGCGGCGCGAGGCCAGGTGGAGGGCGGCGATGTCGGGGGCGTCGGTGGGGCGGGCGTGGCGGATGTGGAGGGGTGGGGCGGGAGTTGCGGGGGTGTCGTCGGCCATACGGTCATGGTTGGGGCGGGGCGCGTGGCGGGCAACCGGATTCCGGTGGCGGGGCCGGCGGCGCAGCGGGGCCGACGCCGAGGCGGGACGGGCTACGCCTCGCCGTCCGCCCCGCTGCGGCACGCCGGGTGCCCCCAGCCGTCCGCGTTCTTGGCGATGGGCTCGCCCGCCGCGTACGAGCGGCCGCAGCGGCAGCGGCCGGGGAACTTGGCGTTGAGGGTCCGTGCCGAGGCCCGCGCGGTGCGCCCCCGGGTGGCGGATGACGCGGATTTCGCGGGCGAGCCGTTGGTACGACGGCGGGTGCCGCCGGGCCGCGGGGTGTCGGGCGAGGGCGGCGGTACCGGGGAGTCCAGCGCGCTGCCGGCGGGTTCCTGGAGGGTCGCGGCCTGGCTCGCGGCACGGTCGGCGAAGTCGTTGAGGGGGTCGCCGTCCACCTGGTGCGCGGGCACGTACCGGAATTCCACCGAGCGCCCGGCGAGCAGCTCGTCGATACGCATCACGAGCTCCTGGTTGGCGACCGGCTTGCCCGCCGCCGTCTTCCACCCCTTGCGCTTCCAGCCGGGCAGCCAGGTGGTGACCGCCTTCATCGCGTACTGCGAGTCCATCCGGATCTCGGCCGGGACGGCCGGGTCGGTGGCCTCCAAAAGGCGCTCCAGCGCCGTGAGTTCGGCGACATTGTTGGTCGCGGTCCCCAGCGGACCGGCCGCCCAGCGGGTCGCCGTGCCCCCGTCGTCGCCAATGACCCAGGCCCAGCCCGCGGGTCCGGGGTTTCCCTTCGAGGCACCGTCACAAGCGGCGATCACGCGTTCTGCCATGCGGGCGATGATGTCAGGCGGGTGGCGGGTGGGCGAAACCGTCCCTGTGGCCCGGCCCGGGCCCCGGCCTAGGCGGCCCGGTCGCACCGTAAAACGGACGCCGTCCTCGCTTCCTTCGGCGCGATCTCGCACCACACGAACTTCCCGTTGGGGCCGAGGAGCTGATCGCTGAGCGTGAACCATCCCCAGTCGTCCGCGCACATCTCCACGAGGTAGAGCCCGCGCCCGCCCTCGTCGTCATGGTCGATCGGCCGAAAGTCGGGCGCCCGGGAGTCCATGTCCCAGACCCCCAGCCGCAGCGACTCCCCGCACCAGCGGACGCGCAGTGAGGCGGGGCCCTCCGTATGGCGGACGGCGTTGGTCAGCAACTCGGTGGCGAGCAGTTCCGCGTCCTCGGTGAGGCCGGCGAGGTGGTGCGCGGTGAGGATGCTGCGGAGGGTGTGGCGGGCGATGGGGATGGCTCGGGGGTCGTTGGGGATGTGGACGCTGTACTCCCATGAGGTTTCGGGGTCCATGGGTCGTCCTCCGGGGTGGAGTGCTGTGGAGTGGCTTCGGTCTGCCGTGCGGTGGCGTTGCCGTCCGCTGGTGGCCGGGCAGGGGGCGGTGCACTGCCGTCTTGTCGGCGCACCGGTAATCGATGCATCACCTAACGTAGGGGTCAGATCTGATCCGGAACAGTCTTGACCCCGGATGTCACCCGGAAGTGTGTGGCCCACTTCTGTGGGAGGCAGGCAGACTCTCAACGGACAAGGGAGAAGGGATACATGCCGGCAAGGACCATCACCACGGCACGCCAGGAGCGCCTCGGCGCCGAGCTGCGCAAGCTCCGCGAGCGGGCCGGAATGACGATTCGCGAGGCTGCCCGCGCGACGGGGATCGACCAGACCAAGATCTCCCATACGGAGGCGGGGCGGGTCGGCGTGAGCGGGGACCGGGCGCGGCACTTCGCGACGCGGTATCTGTGCGATGACAGCGTGCTCGTCGACGCGCTGGTCGATATGGCGGTCGAGCGTGGGCACGGATGGTGGGAGGAATACCGTGAGGTGCTGCCCGATGGCTTTCTTGACCTCGCCGAACTCGAGTACCACGCGACGTTTCTACGGACAATCGAGATCTCGCATATCCCGGGCATCATGCAAACCGAGGATCAAGTGCGGGCCGTCTACTCGTTCTCGGTTCCGGAACTGTCGAAGAGTGAACTCGAGGCGCGAGTGGCGCATCGGCTGCGCAGGCGCGTCGTCTTCGATAGGGAGCCACCTCCGGAATGCGACATCGTGATCCACGAGGCAGCGCTTCGTATCCGGGTCGGTGATCGCAAGGTGGCGCGTGCTCAACTGGCGTACTTGCTAAGCGAGTCCGAGCGAACCAATGTGTCGTTGCGTGTCGTACCGTTCGACGTGGATGGCTTTGGAGCCCACCCCATGCTGTACGCCGGTGGCCCGGTGCGACAGCTCGATACCGTGCACTTGGACACGGCGCACGGCGGCACATTCCTGAGTGCGGAATCCCAACTGCACAAGTACGAAACCGTATTCCGCAGGGCGTTGCGGTCGGCGCTCGGAACGGAAGCTTCGCGAGACCTTATGCGCCGGGTGGCGCGGGACATGTGAGAGGCGTGGCAATGGGTGAGGAACGGTGGCAGAAATCGTCATACTCGGGCGGCGATGACGCTCCCAACTGTCTCGAAGTGGCCTATGCGCAAGCGGGGGTGTCGCTCAGGGAAAGCGACACCCCCGACGACACGATCACGGCGTCACAAGGCCCGTTGCAGGCGTTCATACGGGCCGTGAGGGCGGGCCGCATTGACGAGGGGACGGCGTAACCGAGCGCGGCGGGGCGGAAATTGATCTGACGCCGTGTGCACGTCGCAGCCAGGATGCAGGCCATGACCTTCACCACCGGACCCGTCATCCCCGCCGGAAGTCTCTCCGCTTCCGTTCAGCCCTCGATGCCTTCGCGGGACGGTGAGTTGCTGCTGCGGCCCTGGGCCGCGGACGACGCCGCCGTATGGCACGGCGCTTACGAGGACCCGGTGATCCGGCGCTGGCACATGCGGCGCCTGGCCTCGGTGGCGGAGGCGAGGGAGCGGATCGCGGACTGCGGGCGGAGCTGGCAGCAGGAGCGGGCGGCCCAGTGGGCGATCACCGATGCCGTGGGCGGCGCGATACTCGGGCGGATGGCCCTGCGCTCGATGGATCTTGAGCAGGGGACCGCCGTGTGCGCGTACTGGGTGCTGCCGCATGCCCGGGGGAAGGGCGTCGCCCCGCGGGGTCTCAGGACGTTGGCGGACTGGGCGTTCGACAAGGTCGGGTTCCACCGGCTCGAGCTCGAGCACTCGGACCGTAACGAGGCGTCCTGCCGGGTGGCCACGAAGGCCGGCTTCGCGGCAGAGGGCATACGGCGCAGCGCGCATCTGCATGCGGACGGCTGGCACGACATGCACCAGCACGCCCGGGTGCAGGGCGACGTCTGAGGGGACGTCTGAGGGAGAGCACCTCTGCCGGCCCCGCGCCGTCGCCTCAGCCCCGGACCACGCTGCCGCCGCGGCCCCGTACCGCCCGCTCGTACAGCGCGCGCGCCCGCCGGTCGAAGAGCACCGCGACCGATTCGCGGTCCGTGTCGCCGCCGCTCAGGACGCCGATGAGGCGGCCGGGACGAACCGCGTCCCGGTGGTCCGCGAGCCAGGGGCCGCCGCTGGTGCCGGGCCAGAAGCCGGGGCATTCCATACGGATCATGTACGGCTCGTCGGGGTCGCGGCGGGTGCGGGTGGTGCAGGAGACGGGGCGGTTGCGGGGGTTGTGGTCCTCGTTGGGGTAGCCGGTGACGGTGACGCGGCGGCGCGGGGACGAGGACCAGTCGGGGGCGGCGGCGCCGACGACGTCCTGGATGCGGCGGCCGTGCTTGTCGGGGGCGACGGTGAGGAAGGCGTAGTCGCCCTGGTCGTCGTTGTCGTCCTTCCACAGGGTGTGGACGTGGAGGGCGGTGACCTTCCACGTCCCGTACGGGTAGCGGGCGGATGGCGAAGGGGAAGGGGACCCGGACCCGGCCCCCGAGAACTGCGGGGCGAAGCGGAGGTCGCCCTTGAAGGGCCCGGCCTCGTAGCCGTCCGCCTCGTCCTCTTTGTGGAAGTAGACGCAGTGGGCGGCGGTGGCGAGCAGGTTCCGGCCGGGGCTGTCGACCACGCTCGCCGTACACCAGTGGTCGTTGTCGCTGGTGAGGACGCCGACGAAGGGGAGGGGGCCGCCGGCCGTGGAAGGGGGTGGCGGGGCGCCGCAGCCCGTGAGGAGGGCGGCCAGGGCGGGGAGGATCAGAAGGCCGGCGCGCAGCCGGGCCGTGTGGTGCGTAGTCATGACGTTCGGGGAGAGGACGAGGGAGCCGTACGGGTTCCGTATCCCGGAACGCCGACGGCCGGCCCCGCAGCGAGCGGGACCGGCCGTAGGTCAGGGAGAGAGCGGCGCTACTTCACCGGCTCCGGCTCCGGAGCGTCCTCCGACTCCGCTTCGTCCGTGGGGTCGAGCGGGGTCCTGACGGAATCCAGGAGGAGCTGGGCCACGTCGACGACCTGGATGGACTCCTTGGCCTTGCCGTCGTTCTTCTTGCCGTTGACGGAGTCCGTCAGCATGACGAGGCAGAACGGGCAGGCGGTGGAGACGATGTCCGGGTTGAGGGAAAGGGCCTCGTCGACGCGCTCGTTGTTGATGCGCTTGCCGATGCGCTCTTCCATCCACATCCGGGCACCACCGGCGCCACAGCAGAAGCCGCGCTCCTTGTGGCGGTGCATCTCCTCGTTCCGCAGGCCCGGCACCTTGGCGATGATCTCGCGCGGGGGTGTGTAGACCTTGTTGTGGCGGCCGAGGTAGCAGGGGTCGTGGTAGGTGATCAGACCCTCGACCGGGGTGACGGGGACGAGCTTGCCCTCGTCCACCAGGTGCTGCAGCAGCTGCGTGTGGTGGATGACCTCGTACTCGCCGCCGAGCTGCGGGTACTCGTTCGCGATGGTGTTGAAGCAGTGCGGGCAGGTCGCGACGATCTTCTTGGACGACTTCGGCTTCTTGGTCGACTCGTCCTCGTCGTCCTCGCCGAAGGCGGCGTTGAGGCTGGCGACGTTCTCGGCGCCGAGCTGCTGGAAGAGGAACTCGTTGCCCAGGCGGCGCGGCGAGTCACCGGTGCACTTCTCGTCGCCGCCCATGATGGCGAACTTGACGCCGGCGATGTGCAGCAGCTCCGCGAAGGCCTTCGTGGTCTTCTTGGCGCGGTCCTCGAGGGCGCCGGCGCAGCCGACCCAGTAGAGGTACTCGACCTCGGTCAGGTCCTCGATGTCCTTGCCGACGACCGGGACCTCGAAGTCGACCTCCTTGGTCCATGCCAGGCGCTGCTTCTTGGCCAGGCCCCAGGGGTTGCCCTTCTTCTCCAGGTTCTTGAGCATCGTGCCCGCCTCGGACGGGAACGAGGACTCGATCATCACCTGGTAGCGGCGCATGTCGACGATGTGGTCGATGTGCTCGATGTCGACCGGGCACTGCTCGACGCAGGCGCCGCAGGTGGTGCAGGACCACAGGACGTCGGGGTCGATGACGCCGTTCTCTTCGAGGGTGCCGATCAGCGGGCGCTCGGCCTCGGCGAGGGCCGCCGCCGGGACGTCCTTGAGCTGCTCCTCGGTGGCCTTCTCCTCGCCCTCCGCGTCCTTGCCGCCGCCCGCCAGCAGGTAGGGGGCCTTGGCGTGTGCGTGGTCGCGCAGCGCCATGATCAGCAGCTTGGGGGAGAGCGGCTTGCCGGTGTTCCAGGCGGGGCACTGCGACTGGCAGCGGCCGCACTCGGTGCAGGTGGAGAAGTCGAGCAGGCCCTTCCAGGAGAAGTGCTCGACCTGGGAGACGCCGAACTGGTCGTCCTCGCCCGGGTCCTCGAAGTCGATCGCCTTGCCCTCGCTGGTCATCGGCTGCAGCGCGCCGAGCGCCACGTCACCGGATGCCTCGCGCTTGAACCAGATGTTGGGGAAGGCCAGGAAGCGGTGCCAGGCGACACCCATGTCCGTCTTCAGGGCGACCGTGATCATCCAGATGAAGGAGGTCGCGATCTTCAGGCCGGCGAAGAAGTACGTGAGGGTCTGGAGCGTGGAGACGTCCATCCCCTCCAGCCACGAGACCACCGGGTACGAGACGAAGAACGAGGCCTCGTAGCCGTCCACGTGGTGCTGGGCGCCTTCGAGCGCGTGCAGCATGAAGATGCAGACGCCGACGATGAGGATCACGGCCTCGACGAAGTACGCCTGGCCGATGTTGGAGCCCGCGAAGCGGGACTTGCGGCCCGGTTTGTCCGGCCTGTTCAGCTGCCGGATGACGATGAGGGTCAGGATGCCCAGCGCCGTCATCGTGCCGAGGAACTCGACGAAGACGTTGTACGGCGCCCACTCACCGATGATCGGCAGGAGCCAGTCGGCCTTGAAGAGCTGCCCGATGGCGTTGACGATCGTCAGCAGCAGCGAGAAGAAGCCCACCGCCACGAACCAGTGCGCCACGCCGACGATGCCCCAGCGGTTCATGCGGGTGTGGCCGAGGAACTCCTTGACCACCGTGACGGTGCGCTGCGCGGGGTCTTGCGTCCGGGTGCCTGCGGGCACGGACTGGCCGAGCCGCATGAAGCGGAAGATCTGCAGGATGGCACGGCCGAACAGCGCGACGCCGACCGCGATTAGGACCAGCGACACGATGATCGCGGCGAGTTGCATGGGTGGCTCCTCGGGCCTGCGAGAGCGGGAATCTTGAGCGGATGAGCGAGAACGGTTACGGAACTACTAAGCGGTAACTTTTCGGGTCTGGGCCTGAGGTTACCCAGGTTCGGGGGCCCCATGAAGCCGCACGGCCGGTGATCTGTGTCGCGCAGGCAACCCTCAGGACGTTCGGGTCGTCGTCCGGAGTCCCGGGCAACCGTCCTCATTCTCCTCGCGTCCTTACAAACGCCCTGGTGAGGATAAGGCTCATATAAAACTTGAGTGGACCCGACTCAGGTCTGTTGACAGGATTTCCTGGGTGTTGCACTCTTGAGCCTGTTCCACTCAAGTCAGCTGGAGGAATTGAAATGGCACGTGCGGTCGGCATCGACCTGGGCACGACGAACTCCGTCGTCAGTGTTCTCGAAGGCGGTGAGCCCACCGTCATCACCAACGCCGAGGGCGCCAGGACCACGCCGTCCGTTGTCGCCTTCGCCAAGAATGGTGAAGTGCTGGTCGGCGAGGTCGCCAAGCGCCAGGCGGTCACCAACGTCGACAGGACCATCCGGTCGGTGAAGCGCCACATGGGCACCGACTGGAAGATCGACATCGACGGCAAGGGCTTCAACCCGCAGCAGATGAGCGCCTTCATCCTGCAGAAGCTCAAGCGCGACGCCGAGTCGTACCTGGGCGAGAAGGTTGTGGACGCGGTCATCACCGTTCCTGCCTACTTCAACGACTCCGAGCGTCAGGCCACCAAGGAGGCCGGCGAGATCGCGGGCCTGAACGTCCTGCGCATCGTCAACGAGCCGACGGCGGCCGCCCTGGCCTACGGCCTCGAGAAGGAAGACCAGACCATTCTGGTCTTCGACCTCGGTGGCGGCACCTTCGACGTCTCGCTGCTGGAGATCGGCGACGGCGTCGTCGAGGTGAAGGCCACCAACGGTGACAACCACCTCGGTGGTGACGACTGGGACCAGCGCGTCGTCGACTACCTGGTCAAGCAGTTCAGCAACGGCCACGGCGTCGACCTGGCCAAGGACAAGATGGCCCTCCAGCGCCTCCGCGAGGCCGCTGAGAAGGCGAAGATCGAGCTGTCCTCGTCCACCGAGACCTCGATCAACCTGCCCTACATCACCGCCTCCGCCGAGGGCCCGCTGCACCTGGACGAGAAGCTCACCCGGGCGCAGTTCCAGCAGCTGACCGCGGACCTCCTGGAGCGCTGCAAGACCCCGTTCCACAACGTCATCAAGGACGCGGGTATCAACCTGTCCGAGATCGACCACGTGGTCCTGGTCGGCGGCTCGACCCGTATGCCGGCCGTCGCCGAGCTCGTCAAGGAGCTGACCGGCGGCAAGGACGCCAACAAGGGCGTCAACCCGGACGAGGTCGTCGCCCGCGGCGCCACCCTCCAGGCCGGTGTCCTCAAGGGTGACGTCAAGGACGTTCTCCTCCTGGACGTCACGCCGCTGTCGCTTGGTATCGAGACCAAGGGCGGCATCATGACCAAGCTCATCGAGCGGAACACGACGATCCCGACCAAGCGGTCCGAGATCTTCACCACCGCCGAGGACAACCAGCCCTCCGTGCAGATCCAGGTCTACCAGGGCGAGCGCGAGATCGCGGCGTACAACAAGAAGCTCGGGATGTTCGAGCTGACCGGTCTGCCGCCGGCCCCGCGTGGCGTCCCGCAGATCGAGGTGTCCTTCGACATCGACGCCAACGGCATCATGCACGTCACGGCCAAGGACCTTGGCACGGGCAAGGAGCAGAAGATGACCGTCACCGGCGGCTCCTCGCTGCCGAAGGACGAGGTCGACCGGATGCGCCAGGAGGCCGAGCAGTACGCGGACGAGGACCACCGCCGCCGCGAGGCCGCCGAGGCCCGTAACCAGGGCGAGCAGCTCGTCTACCAGACGGAGAAGTTCCTCAAGGACAACGAGGACAAGGTCCCCGCCGAGGTGAAGACCGAGGTCGAGGAAGCCGTCAATGAGCTGAAGGAGAAGCTCAAGGGCGAGGACACGGCCGAGATCCGCACCGCCACCGAGAAGGTCGCGGCCGTCTCGCAGAAGCTGGGCCAGGCCATGTACGCCGACGCCCAGGCCGCCGGTGCGGCCGCGGGTGACGCCGAAGGTGCCGCCGCCGGCGAGCAGGCCAAGCCCGAGGACGATGTCGTCGACGCCGAGATCATCGACGACGAGAAGCCCAAGAAGGATGGTGCCGCGTGACGGAGGAGACCCCGGGCTTCGACGAGAAGCCTGACGTCCCTCCCACCTCGCCCCCCCTCGGCGAGGAGGGGACCACTTCTGCCGCGCCCGAAGACGCGGCGCAGAAGGCCGAGTCCGCCGACAAGGCGGGCTCGGCCCCGGCCGGGGACGTACCGGACGTAGCGCTCCAGGCGCAGCTGGACCAGGCCCGTTCGGCGCTCAACGAGCGCACCGCGGACCTCCAGCGGCTCCAGGCGGAGTACCAGAACTACCGCCGTCGGGTGGAGCGGGACCGGGTCACGGTCAAGGAGATCGCCGCGGCGAATGTCCTGTCCGAACTCCTTCCCTCCCTCGACGACATCGGCCGTGCCCGCGAGCACGGCGAACTGGTCGGCGGCTTCAAGTCGGTGGCCGAATCGCTGGAGACCGTGGTCGCCAAGCTGGGTCTGCAGCAGTTCGGCAAGGAGGGCGAGCCCTTCGACCCGACGATCCACGAGGCGCTGATGCATTCGTACGCACCGGATGTCACAGAGACCACGTGCGTGGCGATCCTGCAGCCCGGGTATCGCATCGGTGAGCGAACGATCCGCCCCGCGCGGGTCGCCGTCGCCGAGCCGCAGCCGGGCGCGCAGAACGCCAAGTCCGCCTCCGAAGAGGACACCAAGGCTTCGGACGAGGAGAGCGGTGGCCCGGACGAGGGCTGACGTGAGGACGCAGCAGCAGATAACCGCGTGGAAGGAGGGACGTCGGGGATGAGCACCAAGGACTTCGTGGAGAAGGACTACTACAAGGTCCTCGGCGTCCCGAAGGACGCCACCGAGGCGGAGATCAAGAAGGCGTACCGGAAGCTCGCCCGCGAGAACCACCCGGACGCCAACAAGGGCGACGACAGGGCCGAGGAGCGCTTCAAGGAGATCTCCGAGGCCAACGACGTCCTGGGCGACCCCAAGCGCCGCAAGGAGTACGACGAGGCGCGCGCCCTGTTCGGCAACGGCGGGTTCCGGCCCGGCCCCGGCGCCGGCGGCGGCTCGTTCAACTTCGACCTGGGTGACCTCTTCGGGGGTTCCCAGGGCGGCGGCACGCAGGGCGGCGGCGGCTTCGGCGGCGGGCTCGGGGATGTCTTCGGCGGCCTGTTCAACCGGGGCGGCGCGGGCACCCGTACGCAGCCGCGGCGGGGCCAGGACGTCGAGTCCGAGGTGACGCTCAGCTTCACCGAGGCGGTCGACGGGGCCACGGTCCCGCTGCGGATGTCCAGCAAGGCGCCGTGCAAGCCGTGTTCGGGCACCGGCGACAAAAACGGTACTCCTCGGGTCTGCCCGACCTGTGTCGGCACCGGCCAGGTCAGCCGGGGCGCGGGCGGCGGCTTCTCGCTCACCGACCCGTGCGCCGACTGCAAGGGCCGGGGCCTGATCGCCCAGGACCCCTGCGAGGTCTGCAAGGGCAGCGGGCGCGCGACGAGCGCCCGCACCATGCAGGTCCGTATCCCCGCGGGCGTCTCGGACGGGCAGCGCATCCGGCTGCGCGGCAAGGGTGGTCCGGGCGAACAGGGCGGCCCGTCGGGCGATCTGTACGTCGTCGTGCATGTCGACGCCCACCCCGTCTTCGGCCGCAAGGGCGACAACCTCACCGTCACGGTGCCGGTCACCTTCCCGGAGGCCGCGCTGGGCGGCGAGGTCAAGGTGCCGACGCTGGGCGGCCCGCCGGTCACGCTGAAACTGCCGGCCGGCACCCCCAACGGACGCACCATGCGCGCCCGCGGCAAGGGCGCGGCCCGTAAGGACGGCACCCGGGGTGATCTGCTGGTCACCATCGAGGTGCAGGTCCCGGGAGACCTGAGCGACAAGGCGAAGGAATCGCTGGAGACGTATCGCGAGGCGACCGCGGGATCCGACCCGCGGGCGGAGCTGTTCAAGGCCGCGAAGGGAGCTTGAGATGGACAGCCGGGGCGGGCAGCGTCGTAACCCGTATGAACTGACCGAAGAGTCGCCGGTGTACGTCATCTCCGTCGCGGCCCAGCTCTCCGGCCTGCATCCGCAGACCCTTCGTCAGTACGACCGGCTGGGCCTGGTCTCGCCCGACCGCACGGCCGGGCGGGGCCGCCGCTATTCGGCCCGGGACATCGAACTGCTCCGTACGGTGCAGCAGTTGTCGCAGGACGAGGGCATCAACCTCGCCGGCATCAAGCGCATCATCGAGCTGGAGAACCAGGTCGCGGCCCTGCAGCAGCGGGTCGCCGAGCTCCAGGGCGCCCTGGAGGGCGCGGCCAGCGCGATGCAGCAGCGGGAGGCGGCGGTGCATGCCTCCTACCGGCGCGATCTGGTGCCGTATCAGGATGTGCAGCAGACGAGCGCGCTGGTGGTGTGGCGGCCCAAGCGGTCCGAGTAGGGCCGTGGTGGGGCGTCGCTGCCGGGCGCCTTGCCGGACGCCTTGTAGGACGTCGTGGTACGAGAAAGGGCCGGGGTTCGTTCCCCGGCCCTTTTCGTATGTGTGCGCCTTCGTACCCGTGCGGCGCTCGTGTCGTCAGCAGCCGTTGTATCCGGCCGTCGGCATCGACAGCCGTCGGTGCACATGCGACTTCATCGCCAGTGTGTAGACCGGCTCGTCGAGGTCGGCGATCTCCAGGCGTACGCCCGCCGCCGCGCACCGCGCGCTGAATTCCTCGGCCCCGTCGATGGCGTTCTCCAGGGCCCGGCGGTTGGGCGCCACGAACACATCGACCAGGCCGTCCTCGACGTCGCTCCACAGCGCGCAGTGGTCGGCGCGCAGTTGGTGCAGGCTGAGCCGGCAGGTCAGGTGGTAGTCACGGGCTGCCGCCCACTGTTTGCACATGTCGTGCTGGCTGCGGTCGTCGACCAGAAACGGGTCCTCGTCCAGCTCGGACAGCGGCATCAGGCAGGCGATCGCCGTCACTCGGACCGAGTTCATCGTGCCCTCCGGGGCGTGGCGATTGTGGGGGCGACGATACCCCCGCAGACGCCTCGGGGTGGAGGGGCGGTACCGGGTGGCGAGGCATAGCCGCAGGCGTGGCAGATCTTCCAGCCGTCCTGGTTGATGGCGAGTTGGCCGCCGCACCGGGGGCAGGACTCCGCGGCCGGGTAGGGACGGGTCGGTTCCGTACGTCCTGGAGGGCAAGGAACCGGGCGGGGAACGGGCCGGGGAACACCTCGGGGAACAGTGATCGCGGTGCGCAGTGCCTGCGCCATGCGGGCCTCCAGCTGCCGACTCGTGCTCGAAGGAGGGCCGAGAAGGTCCGCTTGGATGCTGCTTGGGCGCGGAACTGTTCGGTGCCTGCCGTTTCTTTTCTGTCTTTCTCCTTTTCCTGAGTATCAGGTGCGTGCCCAAGGGTGGATGCAGAGCGTCCGTTTTCAGCCAGGTCCGGATCGGAGGGGTTCCGTGCCCGGAGAGGTGTCCGTACGGGCTTCAGGCCCGCCCCATCGCCCTGGTCACCGCGATCTCAATCATGACCCGGTCGGGGTTCGGCTCCGGCGTGCGCCCGTACCGTTCGGCGTACCGGCGCACCGCATCGGCCACCGACTCGGCGTCCGTCCGCACCTGCGCCATTCCCTCCAGCGTCGCCCAGCGGCCACGGTCCACCTGGCACACGGCGACGGTGGCGCCCTCGGCCCCGGCGGCGAGGACGTTCTTGACCTTGGTGCTGTCCTTGCGCGTGATGATCCGCGCGATCCGCTGCCCGGCGTCGTAGGTGACGCCTACGGGAACGACGTGCGGGGTCCCGTTCGTACGCAGCGTGGTGAGGGTCGGCATCAGGTACTCGCCCCAGAAGGCGAGGTACTCGGGGGTGAGGGCGTTGAGGTCATGGGCCATGGGGGTCAGCGTAGAGGGGGCCTCGTCGGTGGCCCATGGTCGGAGGGCGTCAGAGGAAGTCGGTGGTCTCGAGGTCGAAGGAGAAGGGGGCGGGGAGGGGGACGGGTTTGCCGAACGCGGCGGTGTGGTGCACCAGATAGTCGCCGTCGGAGGGCTCGCGGAAGAGCGTGGTGGCGGACCTGTCCCGGTCGATCAGCAGATAGAGCGGGATGCGCCCGCGGGCGTAGGTGCGGCGCTTGGCGGTGCGGTCCAGCTCCGGTCGGTCGCCCGTCGCCTCGACGACCATCTTGAGCTCCCGGTCGGGCCGCCACCATGGCGGAGCGCCCCGGAATTCCCGGCGGCCCACGATCGTCAGATCGGGGATCACGTGGTTGTCGGGATGCGGGCCGTATGACGGAAGGATCAGGCCCTTGTGCGCGGAGATGCTGAACCCGTCGTGCCGTACCAGCTGCTTGGTGAACCGGCTGAGGCAGTGCTCGTGCCTGCCGGCCTGGGCCGTGGTCACCACCATCTCGCCCTCGATGAGCTGGGCTCTGACGCATTCGGGCGACGCGGCGTCCAGTTCCAGGAAGATCTCCAGCAGGATGGCGGACTGGGTATCGGCTTCGCCGGACGTGCGCGTGGTGGACATGGCCACGAGCGTGCCGCGCAGCCGCCGACCCGGCGGCGAAAGCGGCTGGGTTCACCCTCAGGGGAACGCAGCCCGCAGCACCTTGAGTGGAATAGACTCAACTTATCGCACGTTGGTATGTGCAGGACCCACCAGAACACCGCGCACGAGGAGGACACCGGGCCGTGGACGCCGAGCTGACCAACAAGAGCCGGGAAGCGCTGGCCGCCGCCAATGAGCGGGCGGTCACCGCCGGGCACGCGGACATGACGTCCGCGCATCTCCTGCTCGCGCTGCTGGCCGGGCAGGACAACGAGAACATCATGGACCTGCTGGCGAGCGTCGAGGCGGATGCCGCCGCGCTGCGCAACGGCGCCGAGCGTCTGCTCGCCGGGCTGCCCAGCGTGCAGGGTTCGACCGTCGCGCCGCCGCAGCCGGACCGCGACCTGCTGTCCGCGATCGCGGACGCCACCCAGCGCGCCCGCGAGCTCGGCGACGCATATGTCTCCACCGAGCATCTCCTGATCGGTATCGCGGCGAAGGGCGGCCGCGCCGGCGAGCTGCTGGAGCAGCAGGGCGCCGGCGCCAAGAAGCTGCTGGCCGCGTTCGAGGCCGGCCGGGGCGGGCAGCGGGTGACCAACGCCGACCCGGAGGGCACGTACAAGGCGCTGGAGAAGTTCGGTACGGACTTCACCGCGGCGGCCCGCGAGGGCAAGCTCGACCCCGTCATCGGCCGGGACCATGAGATCCGCCGCGTGGTGCAGGTCCTCTCCCGCCGTACGAAGAACAACCCGGTGCTGATCGGCGAGCCCGGCGTCGGCAAGACGGCCGTCGTCGAGGGACTGGCCCAGCGCATCGTCAAGGGCGACGTCCCCGAGTCGCTGCGCAACAAGCGGCTGGTCTCGCTGGACCTGGGCGCGATGGTGGCGGGCGCGAAGTACCGCGGCGAGTTCGAGGAGCGGCTGAAGACGGTCCTGGCGGAGATCAAGTCCAGCGAGGGCCAGATCATCACCTTCATCGACGAGCTGCACACCGTCGTGGGCGCGGGCGCCGGCGGCGACTCGTCCATGGACGCGGGCAACATGCTCAAGCCGATGCTGGCCCGCGGCGAGCTGCGGATGGTCGGCGCCACCACCCTCGACGAGTACCGCGAGCGGATCGAGAAGGACGCGGCGCTGGAGCGGCGCTTCCAGCAGGTGCTGGTCGCCGAGCCGACCGTGGAGGACACGGTGGCGATCCTGCGCGGGCTCAAGGGCCGCTACGAGGCCCACCACAAGGTCCAGATCGCCGACTCCGCCCTGGTCGCCGCCGCCACCCTCTCCGACCGGTACATCACCTCCCGCTTCCTCCCCGACAAGGCCATCGACCTGGTCGACGAGGCCGCCTCCCGCCTCCGTATGGAGATCGACTCCTCGCCCGTGGAGATCGACGAGCTCCAGCGCGCGGTGGACCGCCTCCGGATGGAGGAGCTGGCTCTCAAGAACGAGACCGACGCGGGCTCCGTCCAGCGCCTGGAGAAGCTCCGCAAGGACCTTGCCGACAAGGAGGAGGAGCTGCGGGGCCTCACCGCCCGCTGGGAGAAGGAGAAGCAGGGGCTCAACCGCGTCGGCGAGCTGAAGGAGAAGCTGGACGAGCTGCGCGGACAGGCGGAGCGTGCCCAGCGCGACGGCGACTTCGACACCGCCTCCAAGCTGCTGTACGGCGAGATCCCGGGCCTGGAGCGGGAGCTGGAGGAGGCCGCCGCGGCCGAGGCCGAGCAGGAGGCGTCCAAGGATGCCGCGGGCGGCAAGGAATCCATGGTCAAGGAGGAGGTCGGCCCGGACGACATCGCGGATGTGGTCGGCTCCTGGACCGGTATTCCGGCCGGCCGTCTCCTGGAGGGCGAGACGCAGAAGCTGCTGCGCATGGAGGACGAGATCGGCAAGCGGCTGATCGGCCAGACCGAGGCCGTACGGTCGGTCTCCGACGCGGTGCGCCGCACCCGCGCCGGCATCGCCGACCCGGACCGCCCCACCGGATCGTTCCTCTTCCTCGGCCCGACCGGCGTCGGCAAGACCGAGCTGGCCAAGGCGCTCGCGGACTTCCTCTTCGACGACGAGCGGGCGATGGTCCGGATCGACATGTCGGAGTACGGCGAGAAGCACTCCGTCGCCCGGCTGGTCGGCGCGCCGCCCGGCTATGTCGGCTACGAGGAGGGCGGCCAGCTCACCGAAGCCGTCCGCCGCCGCCCCTACAGCGTGATCCTCCTCGACGAGGTCGAAAAGGCCCACACCGAGGTCTTCGACGTCCTCCTCCAGGTCCTCGACGACGGCCGCCTCACCGACGGCCAGGGCCGCACGGTCGACTTCCGCAACACCATCCTCATCCTGACCTCCAACCTCGGCTCCACCTTCCTCATGGACCCCCTCCTCAAGGAGGACCAGAAGAAGGAAAAGGTGCTGGAGACGGTCCGGGCCTCGTTCCGCCCCGAATTCCTCAACCGTCTCGACGACGTGGTGGTCTTCCATCCGCTCGGCACGGACCAGCTGCAGCGGATCGCCCGGATCCAGCTCGACCACCTCCAGCGCCGCCTGGCCGACCGCCGCCTCACCCTGGACGTCACCGACCGGGCCCTGGCCTGGCTCTCCTGGCTCGGCAAGGAGCCGGTCCTCGACGCCCCTGCGCCGGACCTCTCCTACGGCGCCCGCCCCCTGCGCCGCCTGGTCCAGACGGCCATCGGCGACCAGCTCGCGCGCGCCATCCTGGCGGGCGAGGTGCTGGACGGGGACACGGTGCGGGTGGACGTGGACGGCGACCGCCTCTCCGTCGCCCCCGCCAGGACCGCGGCCTGACCTCCTCTGCGCCGGCGGGTGCCGCCGCCGAACGCCCCCACATCTGCCCCGTCCGCTCTGCACTTGCCACGACGGGGCGTATGTGGGGGAGGATGGCAGAGACCATACGAAGGGAATTCCACGGTGAGCATCGACCCGTCCTCGATTCCGAATTTCGGGGGCCAGCCCGAACCCGAGCCGTCGGGGCCTGATGGTCCCGTCGTGCCTGACCAGGACCTGGTCAAGCAGCTCCTCGACCAGATGGAGCTGAAGTACGTAGTCGACGAGGAGGGTGACCTCGCCGCCCCGTGGGAGCAGTTCCGCACGTACTTCATGTTCCGCGGCGAGGAGGAGCAGCAGATCTTCTCCGTCCGCACGTTCTACGACCGCGCCCACGGCATCGACGACAAGTCGAAGCTGCTGGAGGCGATCGACGACTGGAACCGCCGGACGCTGTGGCCCAAGGCCTACACCCACACCCACGACGACGGCACGGTCCGTCTGATCGGTGAGGCATCGATGCTGATCGGCACCGGTGTCTCGCTCGAGCACTTTGTGTCGAGCACGGTCAGCTGGGTCCGCGCCTCGATCGAATTCGACAAGTGGCTCGTCGAGCAGCTCGGCCTCGAGGCCGAGATCGAAGGCGACGCCGACGACAAGCGGGGTGACGACGAGGCCTGAGCCTCGCCGCACGACACCTCGGCTGCGCGGGCCCCGGAGCTATTGGCTCCGGGGCCCGCGTCTTTGTGTGTGGGGGCGTGGCCGACATCGAGGTCCACGAGTACTTCTACGGCGACCGCACCGACCGCCGTTCGCGCCCGTGCCCGCTCCCGCTCCCTAAAAAGCAGGTCAGAGGTCGCCCGCATTCCCGATCAAACTTGATCGATTTCGATCGGGGGTGGAACCTTGCTCCCACATCACACGTCCGTAGACACGGTGTTGGACGGACGCGGAGCTGAGGGGGAGGCCGGCGGTGTCGATCGAGCTGCCTAGTGAAGTCGTCTGGATCATGGATCTGATGGGCCTGGAATGGCCCGACATCGACGAGGACGAACTGCGCGCGTGGGCCGGTCACGTACGGGAATTCGGCCAGAACCTCGCGGAGGGGCACAGCGGGCTGGACTCCACGCTGAAAGGACTCGCGGACGCCTACGAGGGCGCGTCCTACGACGCACTGCTCAGCCGTTGGAATCAGGTGTCCGGTGAGCACCACACGGCCCTGACCAATTGCTGCGAGGTCCTGGCCACGGCACTGGAGATCGCGGCCACCGGCGTGGTCGTGGCCAAGGGTGTGGTCATCGCTCAACTCGTCATCACCGCCGTCGAGATGGCGGCGGCAGCGGCCGCGACAGTCGCGACACTGGGTATCGCCGCAGCCGCCGAGGCAGCGGCCATCGAAATCGGCAAACGCATCATCAGAGCCGTCATCCAGGAAATCGAGGACGTCCTCCTCGCCGAACTCGTCTCCATGGCGATCGAGCCGTTCCAGGCCGAGATCGAGAAAGCCGTCTCCGGCCTTGTCTTCAAGGGCGTTGACGCCGCGCTGGGCGCTGCGGGGGGTGCCGCATGAGCAAGGGATTCAAGGCACACCCCGACCACTTGGCGAAGGCGGCCAAGGAAGCCCATGAGCATGCGAAGAAGGTGGAGAGCCACAGCAGCAACCTGGACTCCAAGACGCGCGGCAAACTGCTCGGCAAGGGCAAGTTCGGGATGATCGTCCAAAAGGCGGTCCGCCCGATCATCGACTCGATGATCACGGACATGTCCAAGGCGATGGCCAGGGGGCACCGGTCGATCGGGCACGGGCTGGACATCACCAAGAAGAACATCGATGACGCCGAAGAGGCGATACGCAAAAGCATGAAGCGGCACCAGGACGACCGGGATGCGCCCAAGTTGAAACTCGGCGACCGGGTGCTCAACGAGGACGACCTCCGTGACAAGTACAAGAAACGCATCCCCGAACGCATCAGTGACCTCCGGCGGCAGGGGCACGGTCCGCAGCGGCATCTCGATCCGACCGATGACATGCTGAAGGAGCGGCTGGGCAGGCCGGCTGGGCCCCGGGACGCTAATGACAAGCTGCTCAAAGACGACGACGGTAAATGGCGTATCCCCTACCAAGACGGCTATGTGCAGAGTGAGAGGAAGGTCGACCCGGTGCACGGCCCCAATGCCAAGGAGCGATTGGGGGAGGCTGCGTACATGGATGCCGACCACCCGAGCAAGAGGCACAAGTGTGACTCCTACTCCACGGGCTTCAAGCAGGATCAAGGTGAAGCGTTCATGTATGCCGATGAGCACGCCAGGGGGAGAATAGACGGCGACAGAACGCAAATTCCCAACTCCGACAGACATGCAGTCGTTTTCTCACCCGAAGATGCCTGGGGTCCTGGTGATCACCGGGACAAATTCCGCGGATTCTACATCGATCCGGATAATCCGGTGAATGATGATGCTGACCAGAGCATCAACTATAAACCGGTAGATTTTCAGCATGCGAAGATAAAGGCGATATATGCACCGGACGGGAATGGTGGGCACAAATTGGTGACCATGTTCCCGGAGCCGGTAAAAATATTCAATAAGTGAGGTGCGTATGTACTCTGAAAAATTCGACCCATCGAGTATCCCGCACTTCTTCGCGGAAGTGGGTTCGGTTGGTAAATTCTTCGAGTTCGGCCTGAATATTGAGTTCATGGATGACGTGCCTATTTACAAGTCGCACATCGTCCGAAACCCTGAATCGCCGGACGCCCGGAATCTGCGCGAAGCGTTGGAGTACCTGCTTCGTGAGCGGTCTGCCACCGTAGGGGATTGGTACAAACTGACCAGCGTCAACTTCTGGCGCGATGACCTTCTGTATGCCTATCTGCAGGAGCTGTACGACTACTTCTACGGCGACCGCAAGGAACCACCGGAGGAGCCAGATGAAGTCCCGCCGCCCGGCTATGTGTGACGACCCGCCGCGCCAAGGTTCTCCCGTGGGAAGATTGGCCACGCTCGATCAGCTCGAACTCTCGATGGACGGAGTCTCCGCTTCATGACAATGCGCGACGAATTGCCACCGCGCACCGGCCCGTGGGCCACTCGGTTCGATTCCGAGGAGGCCATGGTCCAGGCGGACGACGCCCTGCGTGAGGCGGCGCTGAAGAATCACGATCTCTCGCCGATCCTGCCGTTCGAGGCCGTCTACGGCGAGGGGGAGGACTGCCTGGGGAAGGTCACCGCGATCACGATCGACCCGCGTCGGCCATACGGCCCCGATGGCGAGCTGAACTACGTCTATGCGGACTTCTCCACACGCGGCCTGCTCTACGGCGTCTATCGCCCGGCCGGGGAATTGGAGAGCGAGGACGGGCCGGAGAACGACGCCGATCTGCGGAACGCCACGCTGTACCCGTACCCGGGAGGCTACGAGGAAATCGACCCGGTCACCGTCCCGCTGGCCGAACTGGGGCTGGAGGTACCCGGCGTCGACCGTCGCCTGGTGAATTTCTGCGCCGGAATTCTCGGCGTAGAGGCAGTCGACGATCTTGGCATGCTGCGCGAGACGTTCGACCTGTCCTGGCCCGACTACCAGGACACGATTCGCACAGGGCTGATGCACCTGGTGGCGAACGAGCCTCTGACGGTGGAGCAGTGGTTCGGTCTGACGTATGTGAAATTCCCCGACCAGCGGGAGCTGAGGGCGTACCTCGCGCAGGTCTATGCCTACCTCTTCGAGGACTTCGACGCCATGCCGGTCGCCCCCCAGTAAGCAGCTCAGGGGAGGACTTTTCTCCCTTGACTGGAGTTTCTGGCCGGTCCCCCCGGGCCGGCCAGAGGATCTTCCCCGAATCGCATCACCCTCGCCGGGCGACTGCCTATGGTGACGAAGGTGACCATGTTCCCGGAGTCGCGCAAAGCGCACACCAGATGAGGCGGAGATGTTCTCGAAGAACTTCAGGCCATCGAGTATCCCGCATTTTTTTCTCCGCTGAAGACGGGGTTGGTCGATTCTTCAGGTCCGGGCTCAATGTTGAGTTCATCGATGACGTCCAAATTTTCAAGCCCGGCATCGCCCGAAACCCGAAGTCGCCTTTCGCCCAGCATTTGCGTGAAGCGTTGGAGTACCTGCTTCGTGAGCGGTCCGTCTCCTCGGACGAGCGGGCCGCCATGGCAAACGTCTCCTTCTGGGCGGATGATCGCCTCTACGCCTATCTCCGGGACCTCTACGACTATTTCTACGGTGACTGGAAAGAGCCGCCGGTGGCACCGGACCCGAAAGCGCCCCCGTCCGAGAAATGCGGGATGTAGCGGCCGAACGTCACACCCCGGCGGCCCCAGAAAACTCAGAGCTTCCGAAGCCGCCCGACCGCCTCCCGCAGGACCTCCTCCTGCTTGCAGAAGGCGAAGCGGACGTACGGCGCCCCCTGCTCCTTGTGGTCGTAGAAGACCGCATTCGGGATGGCGACGACCCCGGCCCGCTCCGGGAGGGCGCGGCAGAAGGCGAAGCCGTCCCCCTCTTCGGACCGCACAGCGCCGAGGGGGCGGATGTCGGTGGTGATGAAGTAGGTGCCGGAGGGGCGGAAGACCTGGAATCCGGCGTCGGCGAGGCCGTCCGCCAGGATGTCGCGCTTGCCGCGGAGATCGTCGCGCAGGGCGGTGTAGTACGCGTCGGGGAGGGCGAGGGCCTCGGCGACGGCGTACTGGAAGGGGCCGGCCGAGACGTAGGTGAGGAACTGCTTCGCCGAGCGGACGGCCGTGATCAGGGCCGGACTCGCCGTGACCCAGCCGACCTTCCAGCCGGTGAAGGAGAAGGTCTTGCCGGCGGAGGAGATGGTGACCGTGCGGTCGCGCATGCCGGGGAATGAGGCGAGAGGGATGTGCTCGCCCTCGAAGAGCAGGTGCTCGTAGACCTCGTCGGTGATGACCAAGAGGTTGCGTTCCACGGCCAGTTCGGCGATCGCGGCGAGTTCGGCCCGGGTGAGAACGGTCCCGGTGGGGTTGTGCGGGGTGTTGAGGAGGATGAGGCGGGTGTCGTCGGTGACGGCGTCGCGGAGCTCGTCGAGGTCGAGGTGGTACGAGGCCGAGTCCGGGTCCGCGCGCAGGGTTACCGGGACCCGGCGGCCGCCCGCCAGGGCGATGCAGGCGGCATAGGAGTCGTAGTACGGCTCCAGGGCGATGACCTCGTCGCCCGGTTCGAGGAGGGCGAGGAGCGCGGCGGCGATGGCCTCGGTGGCTCCCGCGGTGACCAGGACCTCGGTGTCGGGGTCGTAGGACAGGCCGAGGTGGCCGTAGAAGCGCTCCTGGTGGGCGGCGACGGCGGTACGCAGTTCGGGGACGCCGGGGCCGGGCGGGTACTGGTTTCCGCGGCCGTCGCGCAGTGCACGGACCGCTGCCTCTCTGACCTCCTCCGGGCCGTCGGTGTCGGGGAAGCCCTGGCCCAGGTTGATGGAGCCGGTCCGGACGGCGAGTGCCGACATTTCGGCGAAGATCGTGGTGCCGAATTCGGCGAGGCGGCGATTGAGCAGCGGTCGGTCCATGCGCGCCATCCTCCGCCGAACCTCTGGACTTCCTCAACTGTGCTTTGCGCCCGCCCGGACCCGGGCATCAGCCCCGCACAAGAGACCTGGACGACCGCCGACGAGGGCGGTCAGCGGCGCACGAGGCGCTGGACGGAGCGATGCCTCGCTTCGGGGGAACGAAAGGAGTGTGAGGCAGGTGGGTTTCATGGTGTTCATAGTGATCTTCGTGGTGGTTGTGGGGCTGGTGTCCCTGGCGTCGCGGAGTGGTGGTGGCCGTAAGCGGCGGCGCTCGGGCTCGTGGTACGCCGGTGGTGGCGGCGGTGGCTGCGGATCGGGCAGCAGCTGCGGCAGCTCCTCCTGCGGCGGTGGCTCCTCCTGCGGCGGTGGCTCCTCCTGCGGGGGAGGCGGCGGTGGCGGGGGTGGCTGCGGCGGGGGCGGTGGGGGCTCCTGAGCCGAGGGAGGCTCGACGGGGCGGCGGGGGCTGCCGAGGTAGCCGTACGGGCGTGACCGACGGCCGTACCGGAGCTCTTCCGGGGGCCGTCCCGTCCCCCCTCGCGGCGGCCCCTTGGCGACCGCCGCGGCCCTCCCGAACTGCACACATGCGCACGGCTCATGCTTGACCGCATATGCGCCCGGCGGGCAGTGAACACAAGGTCAACACCCGCTGGGCGCTTGGGTGTTGAACAACTGAACTGGGGGGCCCTCTACGGGATGGAAAGCCATCGAAGATGGGTAAAACGGCTGTGGTCGACCTGCCATCCATGATTCCCTCTCCCTAGAGAATCCCCCAGTTCTCGCATCCCACGTGGGCACGAGCCGGCAGGCAGTCGTACATCCCTGATCCTTCTCGGGCGGGCCGGCCCACCATTCCACTGCGTGTTTGCGGAGCCGACCCATGCTCACCACTCTGAAGACGGCGTACACCGATACCCGTGCCTGTGACCTGGCCTGGGCTCTGGGCAGGGAACCCCTGCCGGCCCTGGCGGTACTCGATCTCCAACTTGATGACGCACAGGTGCAGTTGAGGCTGCTCGGGGCGTCTCACCAGGTGCTTCTCGAGGAGGAGCACGGCACTTGTTCCGAGACGGTCGCCTGTATGCCGGGCAGCAGTACGCCGCTGCCGCTCGGTGTGGCCAAGCGGCTGGGCGACTGGGAGTACGAATTCGCCGCGCATGTGGAGATCCTGTCGCGCGGCTCGTTCGCGGGGCGCGCGCAGGAACTGCTCGCGCTGGTCGCCGAGCATCCGTACGGCCTTGCGGGGACGTTCCCCGGCTCGCCCCATGCGTTCACCGCGATGCTGGCGCAGCGTCAGCACGGCCAGGTGCGCTGGCGGACCTGGCACGCGTATCCGCAGGAGGGCCGGCTGGTGGCCACCCGGACGCGGGTGGGCGTACGGGCGACGGTCGCGGCCGTCTAGACGCGGGTCCGGCAGGGCGCGTGCCCCGTGTCGTCGGCTGTGCACACCCCGAAGGGGGTGCCCTGCTGTCCTCGGCGCGAGAAGCACATATGCCCTGTGCATGGCGACATGCCCCGTGCATAACCAGATGGACGGCAATGGTCGTGTGTAGAACGGAGACTGCACTCGTGTGGGTGACAAAAGCGTACGGAATCGTCACGTAGCGTTCATTTCATGATCGACCCGCCAGAGCCCGCTCTCTCCGATGCCCTCGGGCCGTCGGAGGCCATGGAGCCGGCGCGGCTGCCCGTGCCGTCCGGGCTCGGCCGTCTGCTCGTCCTCGCCGTCGTCTTCGTCTGCGCCGCCTGCGGCCTGGTCTACGAGCTCGAACTGGTCGCGCTGGCCACGTACTTGGTCGGCGACTCCGTCACCCAGGCGTCGGTCGTGCTGTCCCTCATGGTCTTCGCCATGGGCATCGGAGCGCTGCTCGCCAAGCGGCTGCGCTGCCGGGCGGCGGTCGGCTTCGGCGCGGTCGAGACGCTCCTCGCGCTGGTCGGCGGAGGTTCCGCGATGGCGCTGTACGCC
Organism: Streptomyces sp. NPDC048483; assembly: GCF_040651455.1. Classification (NCBI taxonomy): domain Bacteria; kingdom Bacillati; phylum Actinomycetota; class Actinomycetes; order Kitasatosporales; family Streptomycetaceae; genus Streptomyces; species Streptomyces sp. NPDC048483. The sequence goes on along the minus strand of NZ_JBEZJZ010000088.1, from coordinate 4,121 downwards.
TGCTTCGCCTGGTTCGGCCAGTCCCGCTCCGCGCTCGTCGGCTTCTCCCTGGCCATCGGGGTCCTGATCGGCGCCGAGGTGCCGCTGCTGATGACGCTGATCCAGCGGGTGCGCCGGCAGGACGCGGGCGGTGCGGTCGCCGATCTCTTCGCCGCGGACTATGTCGGCGCGCTCGTCGGCGGGCTGGCCTTTCCGTTTCTGCTGCTGCCCCGGCTCGGCCAGCTGACCGGTGCGCTGGTCACCGGCGCGGTCAATGCGGTGGCGGGCGGCGCGCTGGTGCTGTGGCTGTTCCGCCGCGATCTGAGCACCCGCTCGCGCCGGCTGCTGCTCCTGGTCAATGTGCTGGTGCTCGCGCTGCTGGCCACCGGCATGCTGCTGGCCTCGTCCTTCGAACGGGCCGCCCGGCGTGCGGTGTACGGGGCGGCGGTACGGGTCGCGGTGCAGACCGGCGTCCAGGAGGTGGTGTTGACGGGCGGTACGGGGGGTGGAGCCGGTGCGGGGCGGGGGAGGAAAGGTTCCGGCCGACCGCTCGAGCTGTATCTGGACGGCCGTCTGCGGGTCAGCGCGGACACCGAGTACCGCTACCACGAGGCGCTGGTGCACCCGGCGATGGCGGGCGGCCCGCACGGCCGGGTACTGGTCCTCGGCGGTGGCGACGGCCTGGCGGTCCGCGAGATTCTCCGCTACCGCGCGGTCCGCTCGGTGACCGTCGTCGAACTCGACCCAGGTGTCGTGAAGTTGGCCCGTACGGACTTCGGTCTCGCCAACCTCAACTGCCACTCGCTGAGCGACCCCCGGGTGCACACGGTGACGGAGGACGCCTTCGACTGGCTGCGGGAGTTCGGGCGGGGCCGAGGGCCGGGGGGAAGCCGCGAGCCGGGGAGAAATCGAGGATCGGGGGCAAGCCGCGAGTCGGGGAGCGGCCGCGGGTCGGGCGGGCCCTACGACGTCGTCATCTCCGACCTCCCCGACCCCGGGATCACCGCCAGCACCAAGCTCTACTCGCAGGAGTTCTACGGCCTCGCCGCGCGGATGCTGGCCCCCGGAGGGCGGCTGGCGGTGCACGCCGGGGCGCCGACGCAGCGGCCGCGGTCGTATTGGACGGTGGAGGCGACGGTGCGGTCGGTGGGCCTGGCAACCGTTCCGTACCGCGTCCCCGGGCGGTTCGCCGACTTCTCCGGTGCCCCCGACCGTGCCGTCGGCCTGATCGGGCCGGACGGTCCGCCGGCGTCGCGTGCGCCGGTGGCCGGAACCGACGCGCAGGCCACGGCACGGATCAAGTTCTGGGGCTTTGTGCTGGCCGCGCGGCATCCGCCCCGGCTGGGCCTGGCACCGGACGCGCCCCCGCTGGCCGGCGTCACCCTCAAGGGGCTACGGGCCGACGAACGCGGGGCGGCCGCCGGCCGGATCCCCTCCCTACAGCCGTCCACGCTGATGCATCCGCGCTATCGGGAGTGAAAGCGGGGCCGAGTCCGCCCCGGGGCCGGTGGCGCGGGCGGCCCGGCGCGGGTGCGCAGAAAGTCGTGCGGCAGCGGACACGGTCCGGGGGGTGCTGGGTAGGGTCCATGCCATGGAGCATGAGGTGTTCGTTCCGTTTCCCGTCGGGACCGTGCGGCAGGCGCTCACCGAGCCGGAGCGGGTGGCGCGCTGTGTCCCGGGAGTCCAACTCGACGCCGACGCGGCCCCGCACATTCCCGAGGGCCGCCTGCGGCTGCGTATCGGCAGCTCCACCATCACCTATCGCGGCACGCTGACCATCGCCGACGAGGGGGGCAGAGCCGCCTCCGGTGAGGCCGCGCTGATCTTCGAGGCGAAGGGTACGGAGGCGCGTGGCGAGGGCGCGGTCGCGCTGACGCTGACCGTACGGCTGACCCCGGCCACCGAGCCCGGCCCCGGTACGACGCTGGTCTGCTCCGGTGCGCTGCGCAGCGACGGCCGGCTCGCCGAGGTCAGCGACCGGTCCGCCGAGACCGCGGGCCGCCGGCTGCTCGACCGGTTCGCGGAGAACCTGGCGGCGGATCTGGAGGCGCACCCGGTGGAGGCCCGGCCCGAGGCCGCGCCCGGTGCGGAGCCGCCCGGTGCGGAGCCGTCGGATGCGGAGCCGTCGGATGCGGAGCCGTCCGGTGCGGAGCCGTCCGGTCAGGGGATCTTCGAGGCCGAGGTGCCACCGCCGTCGCTCGATCCCCGGAGCGATCCGGACGCGGCGGGGGACGTGGACGAGACGGGCGATGTGCACGACCTCGATGACGTGGATGCGGCGCTCGACGGCGAGGCGGCGCGGGACGCGGACCACGCGTACGACGGCGATGCCGAGGACGGGGCGCCCGTCGAGGCCGCGCACGCTCGCCGGACGATGATCGGGCGCAGCGCCGAGGAGGTCGACCATGCGCCGCCGCGCGGACGGTACGCCCCGGTGCCGCCGCCGGAGGTGAACACCGCCTCGGCGACGCTGCGCTGGGCGGCGCCCGCAGCGGCGGTGGTACTGGCCTCGGCCGTCGTCGTCGGCCGGGTGCTGCGCCGCCGCCGCTGAGCGCGGTGGCCGGGGCGGGGCCGGTCGGCGATGGCGTCGGTGCCGTGCGCCCGGCCCACCGCTAGGGTCGTGCCGTGAGCACCGACAACACCACGCAGAGCGCGTCGCGGACGCGGTCGGACGGCGTACGACTGGCCGCCGGAGATGCCGAAGTGACCGTCCATCCGGACAACGGCTGCCGCCTCGGCAGCCTCCGCGTCGGCGGCCTGGAGCTGCTGCGGCAGGGCGACAAGTACGGCAGCTTCCCCATGGTCCCGTGGTGCGGCCGGACCGACCACGGTCGCTTCCGCAACGGCGGCGAGCTGCACCAGTTGCCGGTCGACGCCGCACCGCACGCCATCCACGGCACCGGCCGCCACGTCCGCTGGCGCACCGCCCGGTCGAGCGCGTCGGCGGCCGTCTTCACCTACGATCTCGCCGATCCGGCCGCCCCCTGGCCGTACCCGGGCACGGTCACCCAGCAGGTCGAGCTCGCCGAGGACGGCGGCTCGCTCACCCTCACCATGTGCGTCGAGACGATCGGCGACTCCTTCCCGGCGCAGGCCGGCTGGCACCCGTGGTTCCGGCGGAACCTGGGGGACGGCGGCACGGAGGTCAGCGTCGACTTCGCGGCCGAGTGGCAGGAGGAGCGGGGCGCGGACCACCTCCCGACCGGCCGCCGGATCCCGCCGAAGCCGGGGCCGTGGGACGACTGCTTCGGGATGCCGCGGGGCGTGCACGTCACGCTCACCTGGCCGGGCCGGCTCCAGCTGAAGGTGACCAGCCACGCCGAGTGGGTCGTGATCTACGACGAGCAGGAGGCGGCGGTGTGCGTGGAGCCGCAGTCCGGCCCGCCGAACGGGCTCAATACGCTGCCGCGCCTGGTCACGCCGATCGATCCGCTGGAGATCTCCACGACGTGGAGCTGGCGGACGCTGTCCTAAGCTCATGGCCATGAGTGACGACGTGCGCGGCGAGCTGCTGCAGCAGATCAAGGACAAGGCCGTGGTGCACGGCAAGGTGACGCTTTCCTCCGGCAAGGAAGCCGACTACTACATCGACCTGCGCCGGATCACCCTGGACGGCGAGGCCGCGCCGCTGGTCGGGCAGCTGATGCTGGACATCACCGCGGACCTGGATTACGACGCCGTCGGCGGGCTGACGCTGGGCGCCGACCCGGTCGCGACGTCGATGCTGCACGCGTCCGCGGCGCGCGGCCGGCGGCTGGACTCCTTCGTCGTCCGCAAGGCGCAGAAGGCCCACGGGATGCAGCGCCGTATCGAGGGTCCGGACATCAAGGGCCGCCGGGTGCTGGTCGTCGAGGACACCTCCACCACCGGCGGCTCGCCGCTGACCGCCGTCGAGGCCGCGCGCGAGGCGGGCGCCGAGGTCGTTGCGGTGGCGACGATCGTGGACCGTGGTGCGGCCTCGGCCATCGCCGAGGCGGGCCTTCCGTACATCACCGGATACCAGCTCGGCGACCTGGGCCTGGGCTGAGCACGGTCCGGGAGGCAGAGTCACGGCTCTGACCTGCGGCTTTCACAGAGGGCGGTCGGTTTCACGTGAAACCGACCCCCCCATTTGAAGTAGGCCGGATGGGGGGTGCGGGGCC